>CAUZVF010000247.1:0-7120 GCA_963582955.1 Planctomycetota bacterium | reverse complement strand
ACGATGGCTGCGAATGGCCTTGAATAGGGCATAACTGGTGTGCGGCATGTGGCAGTTGTAACAGAGGCTGCCCGATGACGCCGGCGCGTGATGCGTATGTTCGCTGATCCGATCAGAATACTCGGTGTGGCATTCAAGACACGTATCGTTCCCGTTGCGGTTGCGCGCCAGTTGATCGTCGGGTTCCTGGTAGTTGTGCATCGAGTGGCATGATAGGCATGTGATCTCACCCTTCTGAAAACAGGCCGACTCAACCAAGCCATTATACTCGCGCCCACCAACACGTACCGCTCCGTCCTTCCAATACAAGCTTTCTCCAGCATCAAGCCCCTGGCCGATCTCACGTTTGTCCGAGAAATTGCGAGCTTCTTGATAGCTCATAATAACTCTCGATTCTTCAAGAAGTCGGCCTGGGCGAAACGAATCGGCGTACCCGTTCTTGAATGAGTCATTGCTATCCTTGGGATAAAAATCGGCATGGCATTGGCCACAGACGGCGGCGGCACGATCTTTGTCCAATCGCGCGGGATTAACGATGTGTTGATCCAGGTCTTGCGCATTCGTGGCACTGGCGGTCGTTTTCGATCTGTGCAACTCGGCGTGTTTTCGACCGGGACCGTGGCATGCTTCGCAAGCAATCCCAAGTTCGACGAAACTGGTCTGCCATGTGTTCTTCAGAACATCAAACCCCGGCCGCCCGCCAACAGTGTGGCAAAGGACGCAATTGTTATTCCAAAGAGCAAACTCACGCTCTTGGCTGCTGCGTTGCAAAAATGCATCTTCGCGCGGCACCCATTGGTCCGTTGCGATGTGATAAACGAATGGCACTTGTCGAAATTCGTTTCCAAGTCGGCCGTTAATCCAATAGGCCTGATAGTGGTGCGAACCCGTCGTCATCATAATTTGGCGATCGATGACCGGCGGATTGTCGGTCTGAGTGATTGACAATCCCTTACGCAAACGCTCGATTTCCCAATCCGGATCCACCATCTGCACGCGAAACTGGTCACCCTTCTTGTAAAACCGGTAGTCACGTCCTCGTGAATGAACGGTGATGTCATCGATCGGAGCGATGACCGTATCCACGGTCGCCCGCTGTGTCATGGTCCGATGGTACGAATCGTGCCACGAATGGAATTCCGACAAATGGCATTCCTTGCAATTCACCGATGTGATGTAGTCGGTCTCTTGTGTCTCGGATGTTGGCTTCCGAGCCGTTGCCGATTCGGTGGGCCACTTTCGCAAGACCAATGCGGCAACACCGATTGCCACCAGGATTCCCCCGACAATGAGAACGTACTTTCGCATTGCTGTCCTGTCTTAGAATTTGGAACTGTCCCGAAACAACTTCCCGAGTTTTGTTGACTCGTTTAACGGCAAGCCGCAGGCGTCGGTGTTTTGTTGGCACGCTGGTATCCCAAACAAGAGCGCCTTCGGCTTGCCGTTAAACAAGGAAGTCAATTCAGGACTATTCCTTATCTCCGACGCGGCAAGACCGGGCGACTCATTCGTATCGTTTTCCGCAACGACGTGGAACATATTGTGCCAAACTCAACCGAGAGCGGTATTGACTCTTTCGATGCCGGTATTGCACCAAATATACCGCGTACTGACACGTCCGGCTACTTTTCCTGACCTCCTTGTTGATGCGTCACTTGTATTCGGATAGAACTAAAAGGGCTATTGGATATGACGTCTTATCCCAGCATCCCAAACGGCGCTACAAATTCGTCCC
Organism: Planctomycetota bacterium; assembly: GCA_963582955.1. Taxonomy (GTDB): domain Bacteria; phylum Planctomycetota; class Planctomycetia; order Planctomycetales; family Planctomycetaceae; genus CAUZVF01. The sequence continues at coordinate 5,385 of CAUZVF010000247.1, read as the reverse complement.
CATCAGAGAATGTCTGCATGCAATCTCAAAAAAGCCGCGATAGGTGTGCCGATTCATACCAGCAATCGGCAACAAGTCGTCGTGGATTCTTAACGGCTGGGCTGCTGGGAATGGGCGGTCTGGGTCTTTCCCTGTCCGACATATTGCGGAATGAAGCCCGTGGCGACGTCAATCACACGAACCGCTCGGTGATCATTTTGTGGATGCGAGGCGGTCCGGCCCATCAAGACATGTGGGACCCAAAACCGGAAGCGCCAGTCGAATACCGAGGTGAATTCGGCGTACAATCGACATCGGTTCCGGGGATCCAACTGTCGGATATGCTGCCGAAGTGTGCGGCCATCATGGATAAGTGGTCCATCATACGCAGCCTACACCACAAAAATGCGGGACATTCGGCTGGCGATCAGATTTGCTTTACCGGTTACAAGCCAGGTCCCAGTCCCGACCAAAACATTCATCCCAGTTGCGGATCGGTCGTCGCCGAACAATTGCAACATTTGACGCCTGAACTTCCTGCTTACGTGATGATTCCGCGAATGGTTCCCGGTACGAATTCCGCATATCTGGGAGTTGCCAACAAACCGTTCGAGACCCTCGTCGATCCGGCTAGCAAAGGACCATTCAAGGTTCCAAATTTCGAGCTGACCGACGGAGTTTCGGTCAACCGGCTGACCGAACGTCGAACATTGTTGTCTGGGTTCGACAAGCTGCGTCACGAAGTCGACAATTCAGGCCAAATGCAGGCGATGGACAAGTTTCAGCAACGCGCTTGGGGAATCCTGAGCACCGATCAAGCCCGCGATGCGTTCAATTTGGATGCCGAACCGGCCAGCATTCGCGATCGATATGGATTCATGCCGCGATTCAATCCCGGCGCGTCAAACCGTTGCGGAGCCCCGGCGTGGAGCCAACGGATTCTGCTTTCCCGCCGATTGGTCGAAGCCGGCGTGCGGTTGGTGACCGTTGATTTGCGTTGGTGGGACACGCATGTTCTGGGTTTCGATTCGTTGCGGCGAGGTTTCCTGCCTCGGTTCGACCAAGCGTACTCGGCACTGATCGAAGATTTGGATCAACGGGGTCTCTTGGAATCGACGCTTGTTGTCGCATGGGGCGAATTCGGACGGACCCCGCGCGTCAATAAAGACGCCGGCCGCGACCACTATCCCAATGTATTCGGCGCGACATTGGCCGGTGGCCCCGTTCGAGGCGGCCGGGTCGTTGGAGAGTCAGATTCCAAGGCGGCCTTTCCACTGTCAAATCCGAAGACACCCCAGGACGTTTTAGCCACAATCTACCGCTTCCTCGGCGTCGATCCTCACAAGCACTACCTCGATCGATCCGGCCGGCCAATCGCCACGCTTCCATTTGGCGACCCGATCGACGAGTTGTCATAACCACGCCGAAAAGATCCTCGCCGCTCGCCTAAATGAGCCGCTGGGCGGCAGCCCAATGCCACTCACTTTGTAGAACAATTGTCATCAATTGCTTCCTCCACCTGCAGAAAACAGTTGGGACAACGGTTCTACTCTACACACCCGAAACTCCACAACATGGATGCATGTGAACTCGTCAAACGAATTCAGCGTGGTGAGATTTCCCCGAAAGCTGTCTTATTCATCGCGCGGCGGGCGCAGCATTAGCGAGTTGGTCGCTTCTTCGGGTAACTTGTCTTCGAAAAGCACTTTGTAAACCTCGGATGTGATCGGCATGTCGATGTCGTTTTGCTGGGCCAATTCGAACACGCTGCGGGCTGTCGTCACTCCTTCAGCGACGGCGATTGTCGATTCAAGGATTTCGTCGAGCGACTCGCCGCGGCCCAGTCGTTCGCCGACTCGGCGGTTGCGGCCGTAGGGACTGATGCAGGTTGTGATTAGATCACCCATGCCGGCCAGTCCTGAAAAAGTCGCGGCTTCCGCGCCTTGGGCCAATCCGAAACGAGTCATCTCGACCTGCCCGCGCGTCATCAAGGCCGATTTCGAGTTGTCTCCGTAGCCGAGTCCGTCGCAGATTCCCGCCGCGATAGCGATGACGTTTTTCAGAGCCCCGCCGAGTTCTACACCAATGATGTCTGAATTCGTATAAACTCGAAATCGATCCGTTGTGAATGCCGATTGAACCTGTTCGTTTGCCGCGGAATTCTCGCCGGCCGCGACAACGCTGGCGGGCAGGCGTCTGGCGAATTCCTCGGCGTGGCTGGGACCTCCTAAAGCCACAACCTCGCTGTTCGGCATGAATTCGCGGATGATCTCGCTAGGACGCAGTAACGTGTCGTTTTCGATGCCTTTGATCACACTGACGACAGAGCAACCAGAATCCAACACCGCCGCGTGTTGGCTGAGCGCGTTTCGCAAATAGGCGGTTGGGATTGCCAGCACCAATAATTCGGTATCCCGGACGGCGTCTTCGATGTCGGATGTGACATTGACTGAATCCGCCAAGCGGACGCCTGGCAGCAGCCGTTTGTTTTCTCGCTCATTATTGATCTGGCCGGCATATTCCGAATTTCTCACCCAGAGCGATACAGTCCGGTGAGCCGCTTCAGCGAGCACAACTGAGCAAGCTGTTCCCATAGCACCACCGCCGAGAACTGTCGCTTTTGTCACCATAACGAGCCGATAATTGAATGAGTTCGTGCCACAATTCATCAAACGCGCGGTGCGTGCGCCGACGTCGGGCACGCGTATCGTAGCACAGTCACGTCTCTGCCGGAAATCAATAGGAATTGGACTTTACGAATTTGCTATCACCGTGATCGCGACCTAGGTTTGTGATGTAAAAGTCCTTCCAGGAGCATTCCAATGCAACAAGCCACTTCCGACAAAGCCGCCACGTTCCTTGATCGTCGGCAGCCCCAGAGTAACGCACCGACTCACGGACCGGAACTGCCTCGGTACGTATAACAATCGCCATTTTGCAATGTCCGGTTCAAGTTGCCGTTGCGCGGTAGTCGCGGTCCCGGATGCACAAGACAAGATGGTCCCGCCATATTCTGAAGCGGGTGCGCCAATTTAGAGATCCACATAACTTAGAGATCCACATAACATAACTGTTGTGTTTCGCTGCGCACTACGGGATTAACGGCTGCAGGCAATACCATCCATCCGATCCCTGCAACCCATTGAACTCTCTTCAAATACCGTTGGCATTCCGCAACTTTAGCCCGCCAAGCTGCAACGCCATCCTATATTTACGTGACCTCGAACGGACGTCTCACATTTCACCTTCAAACGTGTGGTCACGAACGGCATGCCCTCTTCATCCGTCGCATTGTCAGCGATTCCCCGGTTCGTGTTTGCTCCATTCGGCATCGCGGCAATCGTGGCACTCACGCTGGAGTGGCCAAATGGCAGTTGGCCGGTTCAACTGGCCTGGATCGCGGTCGCCGCTTACGTCAGTTTCTGCTGGACGAGCTGCTTTCACGAGACGGCTCATCAAACGCTATGTGGATCGCGGCGCTTCAGCATTTGGATCGGCCGGTCTGTCGGGACGATGATCTTCGTACCCTACAACGCCTATCGGGAAAGCCACATTCGGCATCACGCCTATCTGAACAAGCCGGCCGACTGGGAACTTTGGCCGTACTCGGATCCCAATTCGCCGCTTTGGTTCCGCCGGATATTCTGTTGGCTCGAGATTCCGTTCGGCGCGTTCACATCGCCGATTGCGTACGGCAGATTGTTTTTCCACAGGCGGTCGCCGCTGAGGAATCCAAAAATTCGTTCGACGATCGGCCGAGAATACCTCGCAATGCTTATCGTCTGGGCATCAATCATCAGCTTGGTTGCCTATACCTCGGCGTGGCGTGCCTTTTTGGTCGCTTGGGTCATTCCGCACTTGATCGCCGGAGTCTTCCAAACCTTTCGCAAGTTTACCGAACATCTCGGCATGAAGAGCTACGATCCGCTGCTGGGAGCCAGGACAGTCATCGGCACCAATCTGATCACTCGCTTCTTTACGTTTTTGAACTTTGACATCTTCGTCCACGGACCGCACCACCGCCATCCGAGGTACCGTCACGAACAACTTTGCCACAAAATGGCCGAGTACCAAAATAAGAATCCGCGGACGCGCTATCCGGTATTCAAGACCTACTGGCGTGCCATTCTTGACACAGTTCCGGCAGTGTTCGGCAATCCCGGCGTTGGAATGAATGTTGGCGCTCCCGCACCGGCGAACGAAAAGCCACACGACATCCAAGACTTTGGTTCCGACATCACGATCGAAATCCTTGCCGCACGCGACACGGCGGACGAGCACCTGTCGGCGACGACACATTGAGCGGCACGAATATCGAACGGGCGATCCCGTCAGAGTTCAAGGACGCTCGGACGCCGGGACGTGAATCACCGTCAACGCGCACGTATCGAACGCCAAACGGCCACGCCGATCAACGCCGGCGCGATTTCCATTCCAGGTGATGTAGACCTTGTCACCTTTAGGATCGACGGCCGATCCGAACGTCCCCAGCGGCACGTATCCGTACTTGTCTCTTAAGAACGGATGTAGAAACGCGATCACCTTTTTCTTTCGCGTCTTCACGTCGAATTGAACGACCGGACTGCCGTCGCGCTGGCCGCCGCCGTGAGCGCCCGGGCTGTAATACAGGTATCGTCCCGAGGGGTCGACGTCGATGGATGTGATATAAGTCTCGCCGCCAACGGCCGCCGGACCAAGATTGGTGATTTCCTCGGTCCGAGTATTAAACCGCCAAAGCGAGCCGTCGCCGCGAGTTGAAACGGTGTAGACAAATCCGTCGGCCGTTTCCTGAGTCGCCGATCTTAATCCAATTGTGCCCTTAATTTTCGTTGGAGGTTTGCCCGTCGCCGGGTCGTATCGCATCAACGGACCGCCATCGCGGTTGACGTAATAAACGCGTCCCGTCGAACGGACGAAGATCATGTATCGATACGGGCCGTCGGCAACTGAGTGCAATACCTTCTTCGCCTTGATGTCGTAGGCAAAGAATGTGACCGATTTGTCGCGAAAATCGCCGGACGCCGTCCCGCCGTAAAAAATCATCCGGTCGGGATCAAGAACACTCGTCGGAATGCAATGTTTCGGCACGGGACCTCGCGAGACGATTTCCGTCTTTCCGCTCGACGGGTGATGTCGCAGAATCCAATCACCTTTGTAGTGATACTTGTCGATCGTCACTCGCGTCGAACCGCGATGCGTCGAGAAGTACAACCAACCGTCACGTCCCCTATCAATGCGGCTGTGGATTTTTCCGGGAACATAGTTTCCCTCGGGCATGTCTGCGATAGCCCAGTAAAAGTGGACACCTCTGGAACGGGTTTTAGGCGGCTAGTTTAGCGTTGTGTTTTTCTTCGAAGTCATTAGGGGAATGATAATCCAATGATTGATGGATTCTCACGGGATTGT
>CAUZVF010000246.1:0-7146 GCA_963582955.1 Planctomycetota bacterium | reverse complement strand
TTCTTGACGGGCGCTACCTCATGTGGTAACGTTTATAAATGAGCAAGATCCGGCGTGGCAACTACATTTTCGTCACTTGGATCGGCGATCATCCACCAAGACATGTTCACGTCTACAAAGATGACAAGCTCGTTGTGAAATGGGATCTTGAGAATCATGTTGCAATGAAAGGGCGGGCGAACAGCCGAATCGTGAAGCTGATTGCCGAGTTGGAGAACGAGGGCCGGCTATGAAGATCAAGAAAGTCTCACAGAACAATCGCAAGAAGGCTTTCGAAGTTGCGACATACGGCAAAAACTATCTGTTTCCGTATGCAAAGCTAGAGGTTCCGCCGTCACGAGAGAATCCAATTACGAGAGTCTACGTTGATAAGGAATTGGATAACGAAGCAGTTACGTATGAACTTAAATCGGGAGAGGAGGGAACTGTACATATTGACCAAATTCTTGAATACAACGGTGACCCACGGTATATGCGGGATCTTTTGCTCTACAAGCTTACGTTGGCGGCACAAGATCGCGTGAAAAATAGCTCACTCAGCAAACGAGAACTCATACGGCGGCTTGGTACTTCCCCTGCTCAATTCTATCGCCTGCTTGACCAAACGAATTACAAGAAATCAATTGACCAGCTTATGGCATTACTTCATGTTCTCGACTGCGAGGTTGACCTCGTGATTAAAAAGAAACGTTTGCAGAAGGCCCTTTGACATTTCTTGGCCAGCGATTCCCACACGCAAGTCGCATCACGCCAACAACCGATTTGCAAAGTGAATCATGCGCCCCAATTTTGTGACCGTTCGCGTTCGATCTTGGACGGCACGGCGTGTTCGCGTAGCATTGACGGTGGTCTCACGCTTTCGTTGCACTCCAAACGGAGAAATCTCATGTGTTGGAGCCGTTTCACGGCGGTTGCTCTCGTGTCACTTCAATTGTTGATGGTGGCACCGAGATGTTATTGCCAGGTCAGACAACCGATTGTTCGCAAGTCGGTCAAAAAAACTCCAGAAACCGATTTACGTTTTGAGTTATTGATGCCGAAGCGAGGTACCGGACTTCGCGCCCAAGAATGGGGCCGGATCTTTCAAAAGCTGAAAGTTCCGCTCCGTATCAAGCAACCAATTCTGGCCGAAAAACCCGATATCCGCGAGCGGAAGCTGGGTTCGCTACGCATCGTCACCGTTGTCGGAAAGCTGGAAACCGATGGCCGAATTACTTTCAAAAAACGCTCGTTCACTCAAAACGACATCGGCAAGCTATCGGAATGGATTCGGGATTTGAAGACGTTTGGCGCGCAGGGATCACCGTCAGGTCAGCCGGCCTTTGGTTTGAACAAGAGACAATTCAACCGAGTCTATTCGGCGCTCAGTAAGCCGGTCACCCACGATCTTCACGGATTGAAATTGGATGGCACGCTGGAAATGATCGATCCAGGAATCAATCATCCGTATCGCTTTTCCGTGGACGCCGAGGCATGGATTCAGCGGTCGCGTTTTCAAAAGACCACGCGGCAGTCTCTGAAGGGAATGAGCAAAGGGACGGCACTTTCCATTGTGCTGAACAACTTTGGTTTGGGATTCCGGCCCAAACGAACGCCATCGGGATCGGTTGAATTGAGCATCGAACCGATCGCCGAGACCAACCAACTGTGGCCGATCGGTTGGTCACTGATCAAAACACGGCTCAAGACGGCTCCGTTACTGTTCAAAATGGTGGATTTCGATTTGGACAAAGTTCCGGTCACGGAGGTGTTTGCAAAGATTGCCAAAGAATCGGAAGTGCCGGTGTATATCGATTTCTTTCGGATCAAGCTGAAAGGTATCGACATTGACGATCTTAAGGTTTCGGTTCTGCCCAAGAAAACGTCGCGAATCCAAGTGTTACGTACGGCGACAAATCCCAACAAACTGACTCGCAAGCTGCTAATCGACGAAAAGGGCAAACCGTTTGTGTGGGTCACGGTGTTGCAACCACGCCGCATTTCCCGACGGCCCCGATAATGAGTCGCTTGCGATTCGTTGTGACTTGGGCACAATGGCGGAATTCCGGCAGTTGTACGCTTCCGTCTCGATACCACGTATTCACCTTCGACAGACTTGTATGTTCACTAGCGACCAAATTGTCGACTTACTGACAGAACTCGGCATCACGCACGTTGTTTATCTGCCCGACAGCACTTTGGGACAATGGAACGATGCATTGCACGCGGCGTCACAGTTCACTGTGGTGCAAGTCTGCCGGGAAGGTGAAGCGTGGGCAGTGGCCGCCGGACTTTATCTCGGCGGGGCAAACCCGTTGGTTATGATTCAGTGTACGGGACTGTTCGAATCGGGCGACGCACTACGAAACGCCGTGCATGATTTTCAGTTGCCGTTGTTCGCCATCGTGGGTTATCGCAGCTACCTGAACCAAGAAACTCTGCCGGGCGATACGTGTTTGAAATTCACCGAACCGATTCTCAATGCCTGGGAATTGGACTATCGCCTCATCACAAAGCCGGACCAGTTGGACGAGATCCGCAACCATTACCGGGCATGCCAGTCATCCGAAACACCCGGAGTTGCTCTGTTGGCGGAAGGACGAGCCTAATGCCGCCGCAAACCGGAGATTTGTCGTTGATTGAAAGCCTGCGGATTTTGGAAGCCGTGCGAACGGACGAGGTCGTGATCACGGCCATGGGAGCCGCTCGCGAGTGGATGACGCTTGGATCACATCCGCTTGATTTTATTTTTGTGCCATCCAGCATGGGTCAGGCCACGTCTTTGGGACTGGGAATGGCGCTGGCACAACCTGATCGCGGAATCATCGTTTGCAACGGAGACGGCTCGACGCTGATGAATCTCGGATCTCTGGTCACGATAACAGCGCTTGCACCGAAAAACTTGACGCTGATCACTCTGGATAACGGTGTCTACGAAGTCACCGGTGCCCAAGAAACTGTCGCATCAACGGGCCGTCGCGCAAATGGTGGCGACGTCAATCTTTGCGAGATCGCACGGGCCTGCGGCTTCGAATCCGTTTACGAATTTGACGGCCGTGAATCTTGGCGGAGTCAAGTTCGTGACGTCTTACAAAACACTGGTCCCACATTCGTTTTGTTAAAAGTGCCGCCAATTCCGGGAGCGGTCGGTCCAAAATCGCCCGGTCCGGCACCAGAACGGGCTCGGCAATTCATGCAGGCGATTGGAGCCGGTTCCAAGTAGACGGCACGCACGTATGGCGGGCCCATTTTGTCCGGCCGCGGCAGCGAAATGGTCGTCCAGTCGAAGCGCATTCCAACTCAAAGTTTCACTATCTACCCCATCTTTTTGATTCGCCTTATGACTGAGTCAATTTCCCCAAACTCCGTATAATTGCGAGTCAGAATCTGCAAGTAGAACAATCATCACGCCGATACCTGAAGAGACTGGCCACGCGATTGCGTTGGCGTGACGTCGGGTTAGAATTAACTATCCCCGATAGTTCTGTTCCCTCCATTGGGTAATGCCTCCTCCGCTGCCTTCACGAGAGCGTTGATTCAAGGTCCCGCCTGACGTTCCAGACGCACAACAGGAAATCGACACCGACATGGAAACTCTCCTCACGAGGAACGTCACGGCAACAAGGCTCCCAAGCCGGAAACGGATCGTCCTGACGACGATGGGAAGCCTGGGAGATCTTCATCCGTACATCGCCATCGCGCTCGGACTCAAGAGGCACGGCCATGACGTTGTCATGGCAACCAGCCGTTGCTACGAGCAGAAGATCAAGGCTCTGGATCTCGGTTTTCATCCAATTCGGCCCGATGCTGACTGGCTGGCAAACAACGACGTCATGCGCAGAATGATGGATTTTCGCTGGGGAACGGTCCGTGTTGTCCGCGATGTGCTCCTTCCCGTACTTCGCGAGACGTACGATGACACGCTGGAAGCGGTCGATGGCGCCGATTTGCTGGTGTCCCATCCCATCGCGTTTGCAACACGGCTTGTCGCCGAGAAAACCGGCATTCCTTGGGCGTCGACGATGATCACGCCGCTGGGATTTTTTTCGGCATGGGACGTTTCGATTCTCGCTTTCGCACCTCAGTTCTCAGCCAAACTTCGAGGATTAGGGCCGGCGTTTTGGGGTCCGTTGCTGAAAATTGGTAAGCGAGCCGTGCGTTACTGGGCCGAGCCAATTGACCGGCTCGCCTCCGAACTTGGCCTGCCAAGAAAACGTCAAAACCCGCTTGGTGACGGACATTCGCCTGACCTGGTGATGGCGTTGTTCTCGCGGCTGCACGCCGACAAACAACCCGATTGGCCCGACCAAACTGTCGTCACCGGATTTCCGTTTTACGACCGCTACGACGGTACAAGGATGCCAGCCGCTTTGGCCCAATTCCTTGACGCCGGCCCTGCTCCGATCGTTTTCACGCTCGGTACGGCGGCGTCGGCGGACGCAGGTTCGTTTTACGAGCATGCAACCCGAGCGGCCCAGCGGTTGAAATGCCGGGCCGTGTTGGTTGTCGGTAAAGAGTGGACGATGAAAGACGGAAATCCAACGCTTGGCGACGGCCGTTCAAACTCTGAAAGCGGCATCAACAAAGTGGTGGATGGAATTGTCACGTGCGAATACGCTCCGTTTTCCGAGTTGTTTCCGCGCTCGAAGATCATCGTACATCATGCCGGCATTGGCACGACGGGATTGGCGATGCAGTCGGGCCGCCCGTCACTGGTGATGCCGTTTGCACACGATAATCCCGACAATGCCGAACGATCTCGCCGCCTGGGGATTGCCCGAACAATTTCCCGGCACGGGCATTCGGCAAAAAGCCTGGCAAACGAGTTGCGCGTGCTGATCGACAACCCGATGTACGCGCGCCGAGCATCTCAAATCGCGGAGCAAGTTCAAAGAGAAGACGGCGTTCAGACGGCGTGCAATGCGCTCGAACGGCTGCTTGCGAAAGATTGCCGCCTTCATCAAGTTCAAGCGTCGGCTTAATCCAGTCCGCCGGCATGTGCAGTGCGCACAAACCCAGATGGCTTGGAGTGGCAACCGAGTGCGCTACACTTCGGCTTAGGGCGCTTCTTGAAGTGCTTGGTGCTGCAAACGATATTCTTCGAGCGCTCGTTCTTGATTTGTCAGAAGGTACTCAGGCCCGGCTGGGAAGAATTGAATATCGTCGCGTAGATAGTAGGCGGATGGAAGTGTCTGGCCACCAACTGTCGCCTGACAACCTGTCGCCACGAATGCCGCGAATAGGCAGAGCAATGTGCTGAAATGCAACCAGTTGGTGGCACGTCGGTTTTCGAATTTGCTTGATTCAATCATCGTTCGGTTTTTCCGCTAATTGCCTAGAGCCGGGGACCGTTCCGGGACGTGGCGTCGCCATGAAGTCCTGCCACTTTAAGAGTATCGGCCGTCAAAAGCGGAATCTTCGGCAAATCTTACCAAATTTCTCTAACCCGAACGGATTCGGTATGATGTGGCAACTTTGGGGGACAAATCTCGTCGTGGCTAAGGGTTCAAAACGTCCATAGTTCTAAACTTTGATCATGACTCGGCAAGCATAAACGCGGTGGTGGTCTACGTCACGAAAATGCCAACCTCATTTTGTCGGCATTCGTAACCGCAAACGGAGTAGCCGGAAGCTAATCAAAGAAACTAGAATCGGTCGTCCATTTGGCACGACGTGACGGATTTTTGCCTTCGAAAATCGCGGGATTTTATGGTAGCCGCAGTCGCAAGACTTCGGGTGCGCCATGGTCAATGCCAGAATTCTTGCGAATCCGGCTACCAAAATCCGTCACGGCGTTGCCTTTGGAGGCCGGCCCGCTTTACGGTTCAAACAGAAATCGGCGGCGAACGGCGGGATCGCAAACTCACGCCTTCCGCATGGCGAATTGAATTACGATCAGAACGAAGGCATCCATTTTTCCATTTAAGGACTGACCTGTGACTCAACGGATTCTGAGTATTTCTGGATTGCGCGGTGTACTTGGTGACGGACTCGATCCCGAATTCCTTGGCCAGTTCGCATCGGCGCTGGGAACAATGACCGACGGCGGCACGGTCGTCGTTACTCGCGACGGACGGTCGACCGGAGAAATGGTGCGGCACTCGGTCCTCGCGGCGTTGATCGGCACGGGATGCCGAGTGATCGATGGTGGAATCGCATCAACTCCCACGTGCGGCGTTTTGGTAACTCACTTCAATGCGGCCGGCGGACTGCAAATCACGGCGAGCCACAATCCAATCCAGTGGAACGGGCTGAAGCCTTTTACAAGTGATGGATCTGTGTTCGATCACGCCAAAGGCGAGCAACTGCTGGAAATCATCGATTCGAAGACTTTCCGATACGTGACGTGGGACAAACTCGGTGCGGTCGAAACATTGGAAGACGCGGCGGCCGCGCATCTCGATCGAGTTCGTCAGTTAGTAGACGTTCAGGCTATTTACCAGCGACGGTTGAAAGTCGTTCTCGATTGCAATCACGGTTCCGGAGCCATCGCGGGGCCGCGTTTGCTGGAATCGCTCGGCTGCGACGTTCATGTTCTGGGAGGCACGGCCGACGGGCAATTCGATCACACTCCCGAACCGATCAAAGAAAACTTGACCGGATTGTGCGAAGCGGTCCGCGCACAACACGCGGACGTTGGTTTCGCTCAAGATCCCGATGCCGACCGTCTGGCGATTGTCGACAACAACGGCCGTTACATTGGTGAAGAGTTGACGTTGGCTCTGTGCGTGGATTACGTGTTGGCTAAAACGCCGGGACCTGTCGTCGTCAACGGTTCCACCAGCCGCGTCACGGCCGACATTGCTGCTCGTTACGATTGCCCGTTCTTCCGCTCACATGTCGGGGAAGCGAATGTTGTCGCCAAAATGAAAGCGGAATTAGCCATCATTGGTGGGGAAGGCAACGGCGGATGCATCGAACCCAAAGTCGGCTACGTCCGCGACAGTTTCGCCGGAATGGCGTACGTGCTGGCCGGTCTGGCAAGAGGCCGCCGAACGCTGGCCGAGTGGGCGGATTCGATGCCTCAATACACGATCGTCAAGGACAAATTGGAATGTCCGCGCGAACGAGTCGACAAGGCATGCGCGGCGCTCAAGTCAGCCTATGATGATGCGGTGTCCCAAGAAGGCGACGGCCTGCGCTTGGATTGGCCCGACCGATGGGTGC
>CAUZVF010000245.1:0-7152 GCA_963582955.1 Planctomycetota bacterium | reverse complement strand
GTCAACCGTCACGAAGGAGCCGTCGGGCCGTTGGCAATCAACGGGCGGCTGTTTATTCAGGGCGAAACCCGGATCATGGCGTTCGACGCTTACAACGGCCGCTTTCTGTGGGAGATTGAGAACCCCGAAGCAATCCGCACGGGCGTGTTTCAAAACCAAAACCCAGGCAACCTCGTTGCCAGCGACGACAGCCTGTATTTCATGATGAAGGATAAGTGCTATCGCATCGATGCAGCAACGGGAAAGACGGTCGCGACCTATTCTCTGCCCGATGTCAAAGACAACGATCCACGCGAATGGGGTTATTTAGCCTATCGCGATGGCTTGCTGTTCGGGACTGCCAGTCTCAGGAAAGAACTGGAATCCAAGCTGCGCCGCCGTGGACGCAAGACGGATGATTCGACCGACGAGATTTTTGCCATCGACACAAGATCGGGAAAACATCTTTGGACGTACAAAGGCCAAACGATCGTGCACCACACGATCGGACTGGATGAGAATCGTGTGTACTTCATCGATAGCTCGATCACCAGCGAGCAACGCGCGGCAATGTTGCGGCAGGACAAATCGGAATTGAAGAAGTTGAAAGGCGAAGAAGCCGAAAAGGCCGCGGAACGGATGAAGCGCATCGACGTGCGGCTGGCAGTGGCACTGGACGCGCAAACAGGAAAAGAGATCTGGGCTAAGCCGGTCGACGTGACGGATTGCAGTGAAATCGGAATCGGCGGCGGGAAACTGATGCTGATGGTGCACAACAACGTCATCGTGTTATGCGGCGCGAACGCGAACGGTCATTATTGGAAACAATTCATGTCGGGAGAATTCTCGCGCCGTCGGCTGGTTGCTCTGGCCGGAGACGATGGGCACCGCCTGTGGGCCAAAGATGCCAACTATCGGCATCGCCCGATCATCGTTGAAGACAAGATTATTGGTGAGCCCTGGAAATTCGACCTTTACACCGGTGCCCAGGAAATGCGGACCAATCCGCTGACCGGCAAGCTGGAACCGTGGAGTATGATGCGGTCGGGCCACCATTGCGGAATGCTGTCCGCAAGCCCGAGCATGCTGTTTTTTCGAGCGGGCTATACGGGCTTTTATGACTTGGATGACGACAGCGGAACGCAACATTTCGCGGGACACCGGACGGGATGTTGGATCAACATGATTCCCGCGAATGGTTTGTTGAGCATCCCGGAATCGTCGGCGGGCTGCGTCTGTTTGTTTTCCATCTCGTCAACAGTCGTGATGGAGCCGCTCGCGCGAAAAAAACAGACCTGGAGCATCTATAGTTCGACCGGTGCGAAGACTCCCGTGAAACACATGGCACTCAACTTGGGAGCCCCCGGTGACCGCCGCGATGCCAACGGAACAGTCTGGCTGGGGTATCCACGCCCAAAACCCAGCCGGGTCACCAGTCTGGATCTGAGCCTCGATTTGTCCGAAAAGTTCCACAAAGGAGGCCGTTTCGTCAGCGTGAATCCGAACAACGTCGAAGCTGATGACGACACACGCCGCTGGATCGTCGGGTCGTGGGCGCAAGGACTGAGCCAATTGAAACTACCATTGATCGGCAAAAACGACTCGCCGGCGGAATACACCGTCCGAATTCATTTCGCGAATCTTGATCAGAAGACAGCTCCGGCAACATTTGACGTCAACGTGCAAGGCAAAACGGCAATCGACAACCTGAACCTCGCCAAGGAATCAGCGGGAAGCGGGAAGATGGTTATCCGTGAAGTCAAAGGAGTCAAAGTTCAGGACGATTTGGTCATCGACTTCGTCCCGGAAGGCGGCAATGCCAATTCGTCACAGTTACCAAACGTGACCGCGATCGAGCTGCTGCGGAACGACTAACATTAGGCTTCGCAATCGCGTGCAATTCGAAGAAACGTTGCCCGTTCCGAGACCAAATGATCGGCGGGACTGTACCGACGATACGCGTGAAGGTGGTCGGCGGCTTCGTCGGCCTTCCCCAACCGCTTCAGGACGTTGGCGAAGTTGAAGTGCGCATCAGCGTAACTGGGAACCAACCGCACGGCATGCTGAAAAGCGTCCACCGCCTGATCCCATTGATGAAGTTCGGTATGCGCATTTCCCAGATTATTCCAGACCTCAACGTATTGTGGATCGTGTCTGAGTGCTTCCTGAAAGCTGACGATGGCATCAGTGTAACGGCCCCGTAAGAATTCAATGTTTCCTAGGTTGAAATGCAGAATGGGATCAGAACACTCGAGCTTAATCGCTTGTTTGTAAACGTAGGCGGCTTCCTCGAGTCGGCCGGCATCTTCCAACTCAAGAGCCTTGTCGAACAAAGCGTCAACACTTCCGCCGGCTGTCGTCACTTTCAACATCACGCTTCCTGATTGATCCGAACGGTCGTCGAAATCAAACAGCCGCTGCCCGCTGCCTTCCATCAACACTCCGTTGAACCGGAGAACCACTCTGCTTCTTTCAAGAAGTGCGACCTGTGAGAGCGGCAGTCGTTCATCGGGCAACCAATGCCCGATTTCTTCGATCCCCTTGCGGATGGCTGCCAAAGAGACACCTTGCTCCAGCAGTTCACACAGCCGCTTCGCATTGGCCACTTGATCGAAATCGAATCGTGCCAATCGACATGTGGATTCGACCGGCTGGATCAGCCCGGCATGCATCCACTTTCGAATCCGCAGCGCGGAGATATTCAGAATTCGGACCAGATCCGCAATTGTGTGGCGGCCGCGAATCGCTCCGGCGGGATCAGTGAATTTCAGCCGATCCAGAAAATCTTCTTCCGAGACGAATTCAATCGGATAGCCACAAACTTGAAGGTCGCGGGCTCGTTTTAAGAGACGTGTCGGCGTGCCGTCATTTCTCGCTGGCCAACCATCCGCACCGATGACAACAATGTGTCCACAACGTTTCAGGTGTCGGACAAATGTGCCTCCGCAGGATTGCACGATATCCGCCAGATCCGCTTGGGTCATCGAAACCAAGCGGCCTGTTACACAGACATATTGGCCTTTTACGAAATCGCTTTTCACGACCGCCTACCTACAGAAGTTCGAACTCCGTTATTATCGCCAAGTCTCGCAAGGGGTCCAGCCGGTCTTTTGACGAATCAGGTTTGATTTCATAGTTTTGTTGTGAACTCATCAGCCAATGCAAATTAGCAACGGTTGTTTTGGGAAAAACCGGACGCTCCTGAATAATCCGCGCTAGCGCGTCGCGGCTGTGTTGTTGTCCGATTAGAGAGATCAAATGGCCGAGTACTTTGCAAGAATTGTCGACGAATGGCGTGAGCGTGCCGCGGAATTGGCTGCGTGGACGATGACGCATATGGTCAATCGGACGGATGTGTGGGGGCGTTATTTGCCAAAGAAGCATCGCAAGGTTAATGAACATGGAGTACGAAACCACGCGATCACGGCTCCCTTTCGCGACGAACGAGGCAAGGTCTTCCTGGGTCCCTCGTCTCTGGAAAAACATTTCAAAACGCGGATGGCGGGCGGTGTGTTGGGAGTTCACAGCAGCAGCACGGCGATGACATCGCGCTGGCTAGCCATCGATATCGACTTGCACGATCCGGACGATCTTTCGGTCAGCCCGCAAGGCAACTTCGTCGCTGCAAAAGGTTGGTGGACAGCTCTTTGCGAACAGGGATTCGATCCCTTATTGCTGGATTCGAATGGACAAGGCGGCTTTCATATTCTTGTGCTGTTTGCCGAGCCGATGTCAACGAAAAGCGTTCACAATTTCGGCCAGCAGTTGGTCGCGGATTTCGAAAAACGAGGGCTCGATATGGTACCGGAAATCTTCCCGGGAAAACCTCGCTGGAATCACTACGGCGCGTGGCTGCGCCTTCCGGGCCGCCATCACTCCAGGGACTACTACACTCGTGTTTGGAACGACGAGCCTTGGGCCGAGGACCAGTGGCTTGAAGGGCACGATGCGATTGATCGAATCTTGCGCACGCGAACCGCGACGGTCGAACTGGCCGAACAGCATGGCATCGGCATGGCTCGTCGCACGATTTGCCTCGACTTTGACGGTGTGCTGCATTCGTACCGGTCGGGATGGTGCGGTGCTGAGATTATTCCAGATCCACCAGTTCACGGAACACGCGAAGCAATCGCGCGTTTGCGAAAGAGTTTTCGCGTCGTCATCCACTCGGCGCGTTGCTGCACGCCGGAAGGCTGTCGGGCGATTGAGGCATGGCTGAAGAAACACAACATCGACGTGGACGAAGTCTGCGTTCACAAGCCGCCCGCGTTCGTCTACGTCGATGACCGGGCCGTCGCATTTCGAGGCGATTGGACGGATACGATTGCCGCGATCCACGAATTTCGGCGGTAACCGTCAACCTGTTTTCTTGGCTGACTTTTTCCGCGTGCGTGCGGATGCGGCAACTTTCTTGGCCGTCTTTTTCTTGGCCGTTTTCTTTTTGGTTGGCTGCGCGGGCTCTTTCAAATCCTTGGCAACTGTTTTCTTTTTGGCAACTGTTTTCTTGGCAGGCTCTGGCGCCACTGCCGACGACGCTTCCGTGCTGATGCCTGCCGCTTCTTTGGCGGATGAAGCGTATGATTCCCAACCCTTCTTGATATGGGATTCCTTCAATTGGT
The DNA here is from genome assembly GCA_963582955.1 of Planctomycetota bacterium. Taxonomy (GTDB): domain Bacteria; phylum Planctomycetota; class Planctomycetia; order Planctomycetales; family Planctomycetaceae; genus CAUZVF01. The sequence continues at coordinate 2,554 of CAUZVF010000245.1, read as the reverse complement.
CGCGCAGCACTTGTATTTGTTCTCGAGAATTGGAAACCCGAACTTCGCGCGATAAGGGCGTCTTTCGATTGGGGCTGAAATCCGTGTAGTGCACGACGTAAGCGGGAAACTCGTCGCTTTCCGTCTCTTTGTTCGTTTTCATGACGATGAATTTACGCACCATCGTTTCGCCCTTGAGTTGTTTCGTGAATACCTCCCGCGTGAGAATTTCGGACTTGGGCAACGTGAGTTTTCGGGCGTCACGCTCAACGAGCGGCACTTCGACAATGTCGGTGATCTGTGCGAGACGGACGTCGTCAGAATTCACCGTCTTGTCCTCGCGGCGGCGGATAAACTGTGGTGAGATTACCGCGGCCAGCGGCAATCTGCGGACGACGCGGTAGAGTGACTCTTTGTCACTAAATTCAAGCACCATGCGATTCACGGGGCCGCCGCGTGTCGTCTGGGAAACCAGATCCAGGCAACTGATTTCGATGACCCATTCCGGCCGAACCATTTGATAGGCAACGTGGTCCGAGTTGACCTCGGCATATTCACTTTCCACGACCATGTCTTTCAGGTCGCTGAGCAAATTGCGTCGCTGTTCTTCGCTGAATCCTCCACCAACACGGCAAAGCACTTGCGGCAGCCCGTCGTTGCGGATCACGCCCAGCAGCAGGTCATGCAACAAACCTTGCCGGTCGTCGACCGATTCCGTGAACCCCAATACGGCCACGTCCAGTGTGTGGCGAGGTTTGATTTTGAATGACCCGGCCGTGTCACTGCGCACGACCAAGCCTTCCGCACCGTCTTCCACGACCCACTTTTCGAACAATTCTTCGATACCGTGTGGATCGCTAGCCGCTTTCGCGTCGACCGGATGAATCAATTTACCGCCGCTAAAAGTTTCTTGAATCCAATTCCAGCTTTCCGAGAACGAATCGTTACACGGTTCGCCATTGACCGACAGGACATCAAAGACAGCAAATCGCAAACGTTGAAGGTCCTCTTCCGAACGAGGCTGTCTTGCAACAGTTGTCACGTCGTGTACACGAGGTCTGCGATCGTCGACCGCGACGTATAACTCACCTGCAATCATCGCATCCTGGATGTTTGCTTGAGACAGTAACCGGGCCGCTTCGCCGAGCCACGCCAATCCGACTCGAACCGTTCCGCCAGGATTCAATGTCAACGCTTCTCCGTCCCGAAAACTCAGCACGGTGAATTCGCCATCAACCTTACGGCTGACGTGGTAATCGGCACTGGCGATCTTCGTTTTGATATCATCCTTATCGAGCGGATACATCCGCGAACCGGATTGGCGGCGGTACTCTTGAACTCGGGGAAGCAGACTGGAATCTGCCAGCGCGGTCGCGGGCGCGACTCCGTAGTCACCCAACTTGATCTTGATTCGCGACTTGTCGAGGGAACTCATGAATCAGACTCTTTGGTTTCTTCTTTGGCAGGAGCTTTCAGCTCCAAGTTCGAGAAATGCAATATCAGGCAATACTTATCTGCTTGCGTACGGCCTTCGAGAAATCCACGGTAGGGCGAACCACCCCGCCGCAGAATGAGCGGTTGATTGGATTTCGGGCCAGCCCCCAAAAGCATTAATTTGTCTTGTTCTTCCAATTCCTTGGCCATTCCGAACAAAAAGTCGAAGGTGAGCCCGTTGATGTGTTGCAACTGAACCTTGCCGGAGAACACAAACTTGCGACAGGCTTCTTGTTTGTCGATGAAAACGCCAGACCAATTCAATGGCGTCTCGCCGGCCATGTTGGGATCAAGCACCTTACGCGGACGACGCTCGCGCTCGGAACCGTCCGGGTTGCGCACGATTTCCCAGAAGTGCACTTTGTGCACTATCTCGCGATTCTGATCAACGTAGACTCGCGACGTGTCCGCGAGAAGCCGTCCCGTGTTTTCGGAATCGACTTCCGGGTCAGCGTCGATCAGCGCTTGGCCAACTTGGCCAAGCTCACCGAACTCTTCCTGAAGTGATTCAATACTTCGGTCGATCGGTGCTTTGAGGACCCGGACGCTACTGGCTTGGCGGCCTTGCTCATCAACCCATCGGACCTTCAAAGGAGATCGTACGTTTTCGGTTGTCACGGCGGCATCACGGCCGGCGCTGTTGCAAATGTTAATTTCGCCCACGTCTTGTGTCTCACGGTTTCGTCTAAATCATGTCGAAATCCATGAGGTCCGTCTCTTCCGTTTTCCCCTCCTCGTCCAGTATGGCCGCCGTTTGCTGCAGCCCGATAAACTCGACGTTTGTTGGGTTACCCACCGCCAAAAAGATGTTCGCGTCGTCGCCAATCAACAGAAAGCCCACATCGGCTTCCAGGCCGCCACGATAACTGTAGGGAAACTTATAAATCGTCCCGTCATTCAGGTTGTCGTTCAATTTGCCGACATCGTCTTCACTCGACAGGACGTAAATCAGACGAATGTTGTGATCAAGGTATTCGTCCAAAGTTGCCGTCTCTTCCAATTCGATCGGTGCGGCAAATGAAGAAGTGACGGGGATGATCTCGTTTCCTTCGAGGTCAACTGGTTGCAGTTGAGCTTTCTC
>CAUZVF010000244.1:0-7154 GCA_963582955.1 Planctomycetota bacterium | reverse complement strand
TCGGCCTCTTCCTTCAGCCATGCGGCAATGATGCGGGACTTAATAGATCTCTCTGGCGGGGGAACCGTCGCGCCTTCTTTGGCCGCAATCTGAAGCGTCAGCATTTCGATCACGCCGAAGATGCTAAGCTGATTGTCTTTCTTGTTCTCCGAAGCCATTTCGGAGCAAATCATGAATACAGGGCGAGGCATCGTTTAGGCCTCTACAGTATCACGGTTAGTCTGCGGATTCGGATCGTAAATTAATCCTTCATCGGGAAACTTGTCGGAATCGAGACAAGTAAACGAGTTGTCGCCATGCAGGCCAGTAAGGTATCGAATCCACTTCACCGCTTGCACTGGATCGTCCGAATAGATTGGGCTGCCAATCTGATTCGTCCAATAATCCTGAAATATAATTATCCGAAAATGCCCAGACGGATCGCCATCAGGCACCCATCCAACTTCAATTGTTTTCCCCGTGCGAAGGTCAACTTCCAACAGATCCTCGGTAAGGCATTCTTCGTCCATTTCTTCGTAAATGCAGCCGCGAACCGCAAGCACAAATATGCTGTCGCTGAGGCCAAGATCGATAGGAGTCATAGCGTTGCTCCTTTCTTACGAAGATAATTGTCGGTTACAGGATATCCATGATATCGATTAGTATATGTATCCCAGCAGACGATCATATATTTGGTGTCTTTCCCTTCATTGCAGCCGACGACAAAATCTCGCTCAATCCAAAACCATCGCACATGTTTTGGCTTGGGAATCTCTGTTCCATTTAGGAGGCAAGTTGTTTCGAGAGATTCTAAATCGGCAACGACATCAAAAAATCTCGCTCAATCCAAAACCATCGCACATGTTTTGGCTTGGGAATCTCTGTTCCATTTAGGAGGCAAGTTGTTTCGAGAGATTCTAAATCGGCAACGACATCAAAATGATAAAATCCAATGTGTTCCTTGGAGGCTTCTCGAATGTCTGCCCACGGCACGCGTGGAGGTGGTCGATGTTTTCTGTATCCGCCTTCCCATTCTGCGTCTTCTCGGCACATCTCAATGAACAATCAGTTGCCGACATTATTGATTATCGACCGACGATGCTACCATTGTGAAGGACGGTTTTCTACGAAAAGGTTACAATAATTATAGTTTCCCGAATTCGACTCGTCCAATTTTCGGTGCTTTATGCAAAGTGAATCGCAACCCAAAGATACGTCGAATGAGCCGGATATGTTTGACGAAACACTTCGGCGTTTAGTTCGCGTCACGAAGCCGGAATTTGATGCTGAAGAGAAGAAATACTTGCGAATGAGGAAACGCCTCAGAGAGAAAGGCGAGTCCAAAAAGCGGGGGAAGAAGTAACAATCGCGACCGATTTCGTCAATCGGAACTCCCGAAATCCGTTTTAGGCCATTTTTGACCCACAATCCAAAAAAACGCCCTTTTGCGGGCTACGATGAGTCAAGTATATAATTGCCCTAAAGTGAGTGCCGATGGGCGCCAGCCCACGGTTCTCAAGCGGTAGGTTCTCATCCGCCGCTCGCGTAAGTAAGAAAGTGCAAACGAATTGGTGAAGACGACCGAGTATTAGCGTTCTGAAATTCGACTCCTAATCGAGATTCGTGCCAATCGCATAGATTGCAGTTGTATCGAGTACTTGGTCGTTCGATTCGAACAGCTTGCGGATCGCGGCTTTGTGAATCTTCATTTTCGTTCCGCCGACGCCGATCGCTCCGTAACAGACGACTCCATTGCGTTCGGTCGCCTTGTCCATGACGTCGACGCCGTTCAGTCCGACTGGTGGGACTGCGTTCAGATCGACGGCAACTTTCAGTGTTGGGATGGATTGACGTCGCTCGGCCGAGAGCAGTTCAACGCCCAGGGCACCGGCGGCGATGATCAATGACACGCCCTCGCACGCATCGGATAGGCCTGTTTGAGATTCTGTTTCGACGGCCGACAATGACGCTCCGTCAACAGCCTTGGCGATCGCATCACAAGTTTTTTGGGCGCGTTCCAAGCTGCGGCTGGCGACGCGGACATTGACGTTTTGCATGGCCAACAACTGAGCGGCTCGATGGCCAACAGGGCCAGTGCCGCCGAGGACCAAAGCGTCAGCTCCCTCAAGTTCCATATGTTTGTTGGCGGCGAGGACCGCTGCCGCTGCTGTCGTGTTCGATCCATTCGAATCCATCATGACCGACACACCGACCGGTCCGAAAAAAGTGGCCCGCACCTTGGCCAACAATTCTTCGCCCGCCCCCACGTTACTGCCGCCGACGAAGATCACGGTATTCTTCAAGTCTCTCGGCCCACGCGTAAACATCGCTCCATGAACCAACGGTTCGACAGTTTCGGGTGTCACGCCGCCGTAGCTGAATATCTCGTCCACATCCGCATCAACCGCGACAACGCGGTCGAATGAACTGGGTTGAGGGTCCGTGTCAAGTTGAATGAGGATTTTCTTCATGACGTGAAAATCAGAAACCCGGTTCCATCTGGAAACCGGGTTTCTTTCTTCAGAGCGATTGATTCACGATTTTGTCTGGAATGGTCGAGGCCTGGCCAAGGTCACTCGTCATTCAGTAGCCGTCCAAATCAATCGATATTGGCAAACGGATGCTTGGCGTCGGCTTTCTTGGCGAGCATCTCGTCGGCACTGGGCTCGTTATTCATTGCCCGGGCGATCGACTCCTTCGTCGCCGCGTAATTATATTCGTAAATCTTCTTGTCATCGGCGGCTTCCCAGTGAATGAAAACTCCGCAGACGATTACCAGATCTTCACATTGGTCCTTGGGAATGACACCGGCTTCGACGCTGTCGGCAACCGCTTTGGCAACCGCGTGTTGAGCGGGTCCGAACATCTGAACGGCTTGCCGCCCGCCCTTGATTGTGACCTTGGTGATCATGACAGTCGCCGGCTTGACGGCGAGGTTTGGTGCCAACACGGCCAGCAGGTTGCTGTGTCCACGTTTCTGATCGCCCAACGCATTGGCAAAAGCGGTACCCACAGGTCCATCTTTGCTGCCAATCAACAGATCAATATGTGCAACCTCGTTGCCTTCACCAACCAGGGATTCTCCGACGTACATCGACATGCTGTTTCTCTCCTAAGAATTTGTGCTGTGGCGTATCATCCACTTGGTTCATATTGATTCCAAATGACTACTGAAATCTAATGACTTCGGAAATCAAATTCCAATCCGAGACTGGATTTTTCACTAACATCCGCATTTCGTGCTAATGATTCAAGGGTAAAACCCGCCAAACTGACGGGATTCCGCAATGACGCTCTCTCCAGATTCCGCTCTCGAGGATTCACAGTTGTTGATTGCCGGCGCCAGCGCGCGTTCGGCGGCATGCTCAGCCATTCGAAGCAGGCTCCAGCCGATCAGCCTCGATATGTTCGCCGATGAAGATCTGAAACGTATCGGCGAGACGCATCGAGTCGACGATTATCCGCGTGGTTTGCCATCGCTTGCGGACGCAATCGAACCTTGCCGATGGATCTATACCGGAGCGCTCGAGAACTATCCGGACGTCGTGGCGAGTATTTCGAAGCGGCACTTGCTTTGCGGAAACAGTCCCGATGTTCTGAGCAACGTGCGAGACCCGTTCACGTTGGCCGAGATTCTGGAATCTGCCAATCTTCCGTCACTCGGATTACGTCGGCACGCCGAACCGCCCGTCGCCGACGGAACGTGGCTCTTGAAGCAGATCCAAAGTTCCAATGGTACCGGCGTTTTTATTTGGAATGAGGCAGCGGCAACGCAGTTCTCGCCGGATCGTGGCCATTACTTCCAAGAGTTTAAGCAAGGCACGTCGATGTCCGCCTTATTTCTGGCGGCACGCAACGCGACGTTTCTCATAGGTGTTGCCGAACAATTCGTCGCCGGCAACGATCCATTGCTTCGCCCGTTCACGTTTTGCGGCGCGATCGCTCCGATCACGGATCAGAAAAATGCCGTGGACGCGATTGAGAGAATTGGATGTTGTGTCGCGGAAAAGTGTGAATTGCGAGGCCTGTTTGGCTGTGACTTTGTGGCCAACGACAACACGGCATGGTTGGCCGAAGTTAATCCGCGATACACGGCGACGACCGAGTTATATGAAATGTCGTTTGATGCACCATTACTGCGCTGGCATTTGATGGCGTGTGAATCGTTTGATGCCACGCAGCGGCAAGATTTGATAGCGGGCGAGTGGGAAACACAGGTTGCCGAGCGGCAGAATCAGCCGCACCCACGATTCTTTTCCAAACGAATTCTTTACGCCGAGTTTTCCGTCAAGACTGGATCGCTGACTGAATTCTGTACGAATCGCGGCGATTCCGGTCAGTTTCCGTTGGTCGCCGATATCCCGGCAAATGAGACGGTTATTCTACCGGGGCAACCCATTTGCACGGTATTTGCCGAGGCCGCCACGGTAGACGAATGCCTCGAAAAGCTAGCAGCACGCACGGTCGACGTCCAACGTTCCTTGGAATACCAACCGACGCTCGAATCGTACGGCCAGTCGGTCGCTTCGAGTTGATGGCATGTTGAGTGCCATTTCGCCATTTTCTTTGTTGCCAACTTCGTCTTGCATCGTAATTCGCGTCTTGTTACTGTCCCGTCCCCATTATTCAGGCTCGGTTCGCCGCGTGCTGGATTGCAACTCTCTCGTCTCTCACAAATCAAATTCAATCGGCTCAAAAGCACGGAGGCGTGCCATTATGCGCGACCAGAGGTTGGTAAGTCTGGACGTCGGAACTGTCAAACGGTGCCAAACGTCCGAATTTTGTTGCGGAATTATCATGCGTGGCGCGCGAAGTAGCGTGGCATTGATGCTTCTTGTTGGCTTGATTGCATCGCTATCCGGATGCAATATGACCAGCGGATATCTCAATAATCATGCAGGCACGCGGCATTACGAACAAGGCAATTACACGGCGGCTCGCGAAGCGTTTCGACGTGCGGCTGCCGACAATCCCCAAAAGGCGGATTACGTTCATAACCTCGCGGCGGCGATGAAAAAGCAAGGTGATGTTGCCGGCGCCGAACGCGTCTACCAGCAGGCCCTGAATATTGATCCCGCGCATCAGCCGTCGTACCACAGTTTGGCAATGATGCTGAATGAACAAGGACGAACCGCCGAATCGACCGATTTAGTGACGACTTGGGCCGACACCCAGCCGTATGTACCGGAATCTCACATTGAATTGGCTTGGTTGCAGCGCGAGTCGGGGAATCCGGCGGCTGCTGAACAGGCTTTGCAACGAGCACTCCAGGTCGATCCGGGAAACCCAATCGCGACGGCGCAACTTGGTCAGCTCTATCAGGATTCCGGGCAGTCGAATCGTGCATTGGCCATGTACCAAAGGTCGCTGCATTCCAATTGGTTCCAACCCGATGTCCAGTCACGAGTGGCGACGATGGGGCGGGAACCCAACAGCCTGATGGGCACGCCGGTGACCGCATACGCGCGGCCTCCCGCCTATCTGCCTCAAACCGTGACCGCCGGAAGGTTCGGCACATCGCAACGTGTCGCGTTGATGTATCCGCTGCCGACTTACAGCCACGCGACCGGCGGAATTCCCGTGACGGGTACTCCGACGCTCGCCTTGCAGCCGTCGGTTCCGGCAACGACCGTTCTCGGAGGCGACCCGGCCCACGTGCCTCAATTAAGTTCTGATATTCCAGAGGTTCAGCCTCACTGAGACAATGGGCAAGACAGAACTTGCAAAACCAACACGAGCAGATATCTTTCCAAAGGATATCGGCTCGTTTTTTTTGGTTAAAGGACTGATATGTATCGAGTATTGATTACGGACAACCTGTCTTCCGCCGGATTGAAGTTACTTGAAGCCCAGGATGGCATTGAGGTCGATGTCCGCACGGGATTGTCGCCGGACGAGGTGCGTGAGGCACTGAAGGAGGCCGACGGGATCATTATTCGCAGCGGCACACAGTTGACGCCTGATCTGCTGGAAGGACAGACGCGATTGAAAGCGATCGTCCGGGCCGGCGTCGGTGTCGACAACATTGATCTGGCGGCCGCGACACGCGAAGGCATCGTCGTGATGAATACTCCGGCCGGAAATACGACCAGCACGGCCGAACACACCGTTGCCATGCTGATGGCGCTCTCTCGAAACATCGGCCCGGCCAGTGCCAGCATGCGTGCCGGCAAATGGGACAGAAAGAAATTCACGGGCACTCAATTGGCCGGCAAGACGCTCGCAATCATTGGATTGGGACGCATCGGCCAATGTGTGGCTCAGCGGGCGCGAGGGTTGGAAATGTGTGTCATCGGATACGATCCTTTTTTGTCGGCCGAGCGGGCTCGCGAACAAGGAATCGAACTGTTCACCGAAGTTGACGAGATCGTGACGCACTGCGATTTTCTGACGGTGCATACTCCGCTGAGTGATGAAACTCGCGGCATGATCAACGCCGAACGGATGGCATCGATGAAACCGGGAGTGCGTTTGATTAACTGTGCGCGTGGCGGAATTATCGACGAAGATGCGTTGGCCGATGCCATTGAATCAGGTCACGTCGCCGGGGCCGCTTTAGACGTCTACGTCAACGAACCGCCGGGTGATCATCGCTTGCTGGCATTACCCAACGTGCTGGCGACACCGCATTTGGGAGCGTCGACCGAAGAGGCACAAGAGTCGGTCGCGATCGAAGCCGCCGAAATCATGATTGGGCACTTGATTCACAACGAAGTGCGGCATGCCATCAATATGGCACCGGTTTCCGGACCGGAAATGCTGGAGATGCGGTTGTATCTTGATCTGGGTTACCGGTTGGGGCTTCTGTTGGCTCAGCAGAACAAATCGGGAGATCTCCATTCCGTACACATTCACTACCGTGGCGAAGTTGCCTCGAAGAAAACCAAACTCATTACATCGAGTTTCGTCGCCGGTTTGTTAAGTCACGCGATGGACGAGGCCGTCAATATCGTCAATTCCCAGGTGCTGGCAAACGACCGTGGCATCGAGATCACGGAATTGTCATCGAAAGACGCAGGTGATTTCACGTCGATCGTCCGAGCCACGATTGTCACGGGTGACGGTGAATTGACAGCGGCCGGTACGATCTTCGGGAGTGAATTCTTGCGACTGGTCCGGCTCGGGAGCTTCCAGCTAGACGCGTATCTCGACGGACTCTTGTTGATATTCCGACA
>CAUZVF010000243.1:0-7154 GCA_963582955.1 Planctomycetota bacterium | reverse complement strand
ATCGCCGCGGGAACGGTGCTCGCCAAGAATCCACGTGAATCGGGCGGCACGCAGGACATCACCGGCGGCCTGCCGCGCGTGACTGAGTTGTTCGAGGCCCGGCGTCCGAAAGACCCCGCTGTCATCGCGGAAATCGACGGTGAAATCGACCTCGTTCCTGAAAAGAAACGTGGTAAGCGAATTATTATCATTCGGGCAGAAGATGGAACGGAAATCGAACACATCATTCCTCACGGCAAGCAACTGTTGGTGCATGCGAAGGATGTTGTGGTCTCTGGCGACGCGTTGGTACGCGGGCCGTTGGTACCGCACGACATTCTCAGGGTCAGTGGAACCGAGGCGGTTCAGCAATACTTGTTGCACGAAATCCAAAACGTGTACCGGTCGCAGCGTGTTGAGATCGATGACAAACACATCGAAATTGTCGTCTCGCAAATGGTCAGAAAGGTAAGGGTCGAAGACGTTGGTGACTCGAACATTCTGCCAGGAATTGTGATCGACAAGTACGCATTCCGCTCGCTCAACGAAACACTTCGAGGATGTGTGAGGATTACCGAACCGGGAGATTCCGAGTTTCAAGAAGGCGACGTCGTCCCCGCATCCTTGGTCGAGGAAACGAACGTGGAAATCGAAGCGGCTGGCGGTCAACCGTCGGAATTCACAAAACCCCGGTTGGCGAGTGCGTCGACCCAGTTGTTAGGAATTACGAAAGCGGCCGTCCAGAGCGAAAGCTTTATTTCGGCGGCCAGTTTTCAAGAAACCACGAAAGTGCTGACCGAGGCCGCACTGGCCAGCAAGATCGATCAATTGGTTGGCCTGAAAGAAAACGTCATCCTGGGACATCTCGTACCAGCCGGAACGGGCTTCCATACTCACCAAGATTCGGAAGTCCGTATTCGTCCCGAGGCACTTCAGGAATTGCAGGCTGAAAAAGAACGCATTCTGGCGGCTCGGTTGGATTTATTGAACGAACCCCCCGAAACAACTGCCGCCGTTGGCACGGCGCCCAACGAATCACCTCAAGACAGTGTTCCCGCGGAACCGGCTGACGGTGGTGCGGCTTCGTAGGCATCGCTTGACGTCCTCTTTTGATGTCGATATTTTGCATGGTTCGAAATTGACCGCTGATTTTCTGGCTTATTGTCGCCAAACACGAATTGGATATCCAAAGATGCCGACCATCAACCAACTGGTTCGCAAACCCCGTAAGAAAAAACGCACGAAGAGTAAGACTCCGTTGCTGGAAGGTTGCCCTCAAAAGCGGGGTGTGTGCTTGAACGTCAAGACGGTGACGCCCAAGAAGCCAAACTCAGCACTGCGGAAAGTGGCTCGTGTCCGGCTTTCCAATGGCAAGGAATGCACGGCCTACATTCCCGGCGAGGGTCACAACCTGCAGGAACACTCGATCGTTCTCATACGTGGCGGCCGGGTCCGTGACCTGCCGGGTGTGCGGTATAAAATCGTTCGCGGTGTCCTGGATACGTTGGGCGTGTCCGACCGCCGACAAGCGCGGAGTCGTTACGGAGCCAAAAAGCCGAAATAGCCTTCGGTACGAGAACAAAAGATTCGAGACGAGAAAGCACCCAATGCCGAAGAAGTTCACTGCCAGTCAGACACAATTGCAGCCCGATCCACGTTATGGATCGTTGCTCGTGTCAAAGTTCGTCAATTGCCTGATGCACGATGGCAAGAAGAGCATCGCGCAGAATGTGTTTTATTCGGCGATGGACGTGGTTTCAGAACGTGTTCCCGAAGTTACTCCGGTTGATCTCTTTACGACGGCCATCGAGAATTGCAAGCCTGACATCGAGGTCCGTTCGAAACGAGTTGGTGGTGCGACGTACCAAGTACCGACTCCAGTCAATTTCAAACGCCGCCAGACGCTTTCCATCCGTTGGATTCTGGCGGCCGTTCGCGCCAAACGGGGCCGTCCGACCTATTTGCGGCTTGCTGACGAAATCTTGAACGCTTATCGCCGTGAAGGTACGGCCATCACGACGCGCGAGAACGTGCATCGCATGGCGGAAGCCAACAAGGCGTTTGCTCACTTTGCCTATTGAGATTTTGACGATTGATCGTACGGCGCGGATGGATGTGTTGTCGCGACACACCGTTTGCGTCGTTTTTTTGTGAGTGCCATGCCATCTTCCATCGAAAACATTCGAAACATCGGAGTCGTCGCCCACATTGATGCGGGAAAGACCACGACGACGGAGCGCATACTGTTCTATAGCGGCGCGTCGCACAAAATGGGCAATGTCGACGATGGAACGACGATTACCGACTTCGATCCCGATGAAGCCAAACGCGGAATCACGATCTATTCCGCCGCGATCACCTGCCATTGGGACGGCAAAACGATCAACATCATCGATACTCCGGGCCACGTCGATTTTACGGCTGAGGTTGAGCGAAGCCTGCGAGTGTTGGATGGCGGCATTATGATCTTCAGCGCGGTCGAAGGTGTCGAGGCCCAAAGCGAAACGGTGTGGAGACAAGCCGACCGCTACCAGGTGCCCCGAATTTGCTTCATCAACAAAATGGACCGCATCGGTGCGAGCTTTGAACGCACGTTCGACGAAATGCGCGACCGGTTGGAAGCAAACCCGATCGCCGTGCAAATTCCGATGGGAGCCGGTTCGCCGCCCGATCCCAATGCGTTTAAGGGAATCATCGATTTGATCGGAATGAAGGCGTTGAACTTTAAGGCGGAATCCGAAGGGGCCGATGTCGAAACCTATGAGATTCCCGAAGCTTATCGCGACGAGGCGGCGAAGTGGCGGCACGATCTGTTGGAAACGGTGGCGATGCTCGACGACGACGTCATGCAGACGTACCTTGAAACCGAAGACATCCCCGCCGATCAGATTCATCGTGTGTTGCGCACGGCGACAATTGCCGGTCAACTACAGCCGACGTTCTGTGGTTCGGCGCTGGACTTTATCGGCGTTCAGCCAGTTCTGAACGCCGTCGTAAATTTTCTTCCCAGCCCGTTGGACCGCCCGCCCGTCGAGGGCCAACATCCGAATCCCAAGAAACAAAAGGAAGGCCGTAAGGAATCACGCGATCCATCAGACGACGAACCGTTCTGTGGTTTGGTGTTTAAGATTCAGGCAGACCAGCACACCGATCTGTTTTTCACGCGAGTCTACTCGGGAATCTTGAAGGGCGGTTCGCGAGTTTTGAATTCTCGCACGGGCAAGAAAGAATTGATCAGCCAAATCTGGCGCGTGCAGGCGGATTCGCGTGAGAAAATGGAAACCGACGAAGTCCGCGCCGGAGATATCGTGGGACTGATCGGTCCCAAGGACACCGTCACCGGCGACACGTTGTGTGATACTCAGCATCCCATTTTGCTGGAGAGCATTACCTTTCCCGAAACGGTGATCTCGATGGCGGTCGAGCCCGATTCGAATGCCGAACGGAAAAAACTTGCCGACACATTGCAGCGTCTGAGCCGTCAGGATCCCACGTTCAACGCCAAAGTCAGTGAAGAAACCGGGCAAACCATTATCAGCGGGATGGGAGAACTACATCTCGAAGTCCTTCGTGACCGCATGGAACGTGAATTCAATCTGAAAGTCCGTGTCCACAAGCCGCGTGTCAGTTACCGCGAGAAAAGGAACACGAATTCCTGCGCAAGACCGGCGACGTGACACAGTTTGCGAAAGTCAAGATTCGCGTCGAACCGTTTGACGGCGAGCAACCGATCACTATTGAAAACAAATTAAAGCCGGGAACGTTACCCCCGGAACTAGAACAAGTTCTTGAAGAAACAGTTCACGATGCCGCTCGCAGCGGAGGTGTCGTCGGCTATCCGTTGATGAAGGTCAGACTCACTCTTCTCGACGCCAGCCATCGCGCGGGCGAGACGACTGAGTTGGCCATTCAGGCGGCCGCATCCGAAGCCGTTCACGAGGCGCTGAATGACGCCGGTGTCGTGTTGCTGGAACCCATCATGCGCGTCGAGATTTTGACACCCGACGAGTTTCTCGGCAACATTCAAGCCGACTTGAACGCACGACGTGCTGTCATTGTCAGTTCCGAGCGTCGTGGAAACCGTTCCGTTTTGGAGGCCCAGGCATCACTCGCCAATATGTTTGGCTATTCAACACGGATTCGCAGCTTATCGAGGGGACTCGCAACACATTCCATGGAACCGCTGAAATACGACACAGCCCCGCCCGAAGTGCTGAAAGGCATGATGGGTTAGTGGCCGTTTCAAAACACTTTTGTATCCGGAGTCGCAGAACTTCGGGCTGTGGTAGATCCCGAATTCTTGCGACTCCGGCTACAGTCGAAACAAAATGTCGATGCGTTTTGAAACGGCCTCTGGCTATGTTTGTGGATTTTTTTCTTGTTCGATTCGCAACGGAACAAACCGAATTCCTTTGAGATCAATCAAATACCCACGGACACCCCCATCGGATCGAAATGTCGCGTAGTGCCGGCCGGCGGAAAGAGTGACCTTGCCGATTTCTACTTCTTGATAATCGTCCCACGTTCCCGTGCCGTCAATTTTGCCCATGAGTTTCTGCTCGCCGATTTGCAGTACGAAACGATTTCCGGCCGTCGAATCGGCACAGGCATAGTTGAGAGAGACTGAATATTCGTTGGCCTTGGCGATTTCGATTTGCCAAACGACGCGGTCTGCTTCGCGACGCCAGAAGCCGATGTTCTTGTAGGTCGCCTCGTAGATAATTGACGGACCGTGGATTTCCGCGTTCGTCGCCGCAAGCGTTAGTTGTCCACGATCGTCGGCTTTGATCAGTTCGGGTTTGTTGCCGGGAAAAGATTTTGGCGGCGGCCCCGTTGCGGCGACGAAGGCGATTACATCGGCCATGTCCTGCGGCGAAAGGTCTTTTTCGAGTCCTTCCGGCATGAACGATTTGTTGGAACTGACGAGCGTCTCGATTTCCGAACGCAGCAACGTCGTTTGTTTTCCGTCCGCGGCACTCAAGGTGATACTGTTGCCGCTCTCGGAAATCAGCATGCCGGAGCGCGCGAGGCCGTTTTCCGTGACAGCGGTATAGCTGATGAACTTGGCTTCGACGGCTTTGTTGGGATCGAGAATGGCGGTCAGCATGGCGATTGGTGAGTTGTCTTTCAGTGCAGCCAGATCTGGTCCAACAGCTTTGCCGATTTCCTTCAGCTTGTGGCAGGTCGAGCAACGCTTTTTGAAGACCGCCGCACCGTCAATCAAATTCGATTTCAATTGCAACGACTTGCGAAACGAATCGACGACGTTCTGACGTTGCGGGTTGATTTCACCGCCCAACAGTTTTTCGGCCAATGATCGAACTGTCGAACTGCGGTGTTGCAGCATTCGCAATCGATAAACCGCGTCGATTTCCACCGGTCGGACGTTGTTTGTCTCGACAGACCCCAAGAGTCGAATAGTCCACGATTTTCGACTCTGCAGGCTTTCGATAATCTGCGCACGAAGCCGCGGACCATGGCCTTTCCAACCGCCGAGCATCATCACGGCCGCGTCATCGCCGCTACTCCGATTCAACGCGGCAACCGCGGCGGATTGCACTTTGAATGATTCTTGAGGGACTAGCAGTTTTCCTAACCTGATCGTGGTATCCGCTGTCTTTCCAGCCCACGCTCCCAGCAAGCGGATCGCAACAATCCGGCCAGATTCGGCCGCCTGTTTGTTTTGAGCAGCGCTTGCTGCTGCCGACCAGACGTTTTTGACCGATTTCGAGACGTCGGCGTGTCGGTCCAATAATTGATCAATTGAAATCCGCTGTCGATTGAGAGCTTCGAACAAACTCGCAAGCACTCGCATTTGGTCGCTCGAGTATTTTCCGTTAGCTGATTGGGTGACTCGTGCGAGCACTCGTACCACGGCGTCGTTGTTCTTGAATCTCACCGCCATTCCTAGCAGTTGGCCAAGCAGCTTGGCCGGAGTACTGGTCTCGGAGCGGACTAATTGTTCCAGCACGTCGCCAACATTCGATTGACTGATCGAACTCATGACCGCAGCCAGAAAGTACGGATCATCGGCGTGTCGTTGAGCGAGCTTCGCCAATGCGACGCTTGCTTTCAAGTTGTTCGTTTCACCTAACGAATAGGCCAACTGAAGCTGCACCTGCGCATCCGTGTCGTCGACGTTTTTCAGCAGTGTTTGGACAAGTTCTGTCGATTTGTTGAGGAACGGCGCGGACAACCGAATCGTATGCCGACGGATTCCGGGATGTTCGTCCGATAGAGCTTTCAGCAATAGATCAGCATTCAGGCTGCCGAGTCCTTCGAGTGTGCAGAGCGCGTGCAGCCGTGCGAGTGGCCGTTTCGCGGTGATTGCCATCTTCACAAGTGGATTCGTCGCGGAAGAGTCATGCTTGTGAATCAACAACCGTTGAGCGGTGTCGCGTTGCCAACCGTTGGGGCTGTCGAGCGCGGCGACCAAGCCGGTAGTGTCTAATTGATTGAGCCGTGGAATCGATCGTTTGCCCGTGACCGGAACGACTCGATAGATTCGGCCTTTGTCATGTCCGGCTCGCAAATCGAGACGGCGTTGCCAGTCGTTGGGGATCCACTGCGGATGCTCGATCACGTGACGGTACATGTCGGCGATCCATAATGCTCCGTCTGGACCGGTTCGCAAAAACACGGGACGGAACCAGTTGTCGGTCGACGCCAAGAATTCCGATTGTTGTTCGTCTGGGGCTCGGCGACTGCTGAAGCGGATTCCGTTTTGAGTCACCACTTGCCGACTGACCAGATTATGGACCGGCTCGCAAACAAACATGTTGCCGTCGAAATGCTGGCCGAACCGGTCGTCACGGTAAATGATCGAGCTGCACGCTGACGTGAACCGATTCGCTCGGTCGTGATCATTAAATCGCGGCATCGTGCGACTGGCGGGAAACACCGGCGCAGCTCCGGGGATTTCCGGCACTTCCACGCGCGCGGCGGGCGGTGCGAAATGAGGATTGCGCCGCAAGTAATGATCGGCCAAAACGAAATGGAATAGCGGATGGCTGTTGTTATTGCCGAACCAGTTGCCCCAGTCGTTGCGATTGCGACCGAATTGACTCTGTCCAGATTGCGGATCGAGCAATCCTTCGTCGGGTCGAATTCGCAAGTCGCGACCGCTGAAGTTGACGAGTTCTGTTGTCAGCTTCTCTCCCGAAACTGTCTGCACG
>CAUZVF010000242.1:0-7155 GCA_963582955.1 Planctomycetota bacterium | reverse complement strand
ACTCGCGACAACGGCAATTCGGCACTGACCGAGGCAATGTTGATGATCGATCCGCCCTTTCCGGAATCGAGCATCAATTTCCCAAATTCCTGACACGCGATTCGAATGCTGCTCAGGTTGACGCTAAAAATGCGTTCCCATTCTTCGTCTGGTATTTCGAGAAACGGAGTCGCCGCATTCACACCGGGGCCGTTGACCAATACGTCGCAGTTGCGGCCGTGATCGGCCAAGTGTTTAACGAGTGACTGGACATCGTCGCGGATGGTGCTGTCGCATCGGAAGAATTCGGCACTGCCACCGGAATCGTTGATTCGCGCGACGATGTCTTTGCCGTCGTCGTCGGTTTTCAACGTGCGGCCGACGACAACAGTATGAGCCCCCGCGCCGGCCAATGCTTCACAGATCGCGCCGCCCAGCACTCCCGTGCCGCCGATCACAACGGCCGTCAGACCGTCGAGACCAAACAACTGTTGAAGGTATTCCGAAGAACTCGGCATCGGGAAACTCCCAGCGTGGCTGGTCCACCACAATCAAAAAAACAACTCTTGTATTGGAAACATGCGCGCAAATCGTGCGGATGGCACATCGAAAGACTCTATCCAATGAATTCCAATTCGACGGGGTTCGGAATCACTCCAGCCTCGTATCCGCGCCGCAACAAAGTGGCGACAGCTTCGCGGCCACGTTCGCCGAAGTCGCGAGTCCAGTCGTTGACGTACATGCCAACAAACTCATCGGCTTTGTCGCGATCTAAATTGCGGCCAAATTGCAATGCGTATTCCAGCGCCTCGTCACGATGTTCCAATCCGTAGTCGATGCTCTGTTTCAGAAGTTCCGTAACTTCATTCATCGCCTTTTGGCCCAGGTCTTTGCGGATGGCATTGGCTCCCAACGGCAGCGGCAGACCTGTTTCCTCGTACCACCATTTGCCCATGTCGACGATCAGGCTGAGTCCTTGGTCGGCGTATGTCAGTTGGCCTTCGTGAATGATCAGGCCCGCGTCGGCTTCACCGCGCTCCACGATATCCAACAGCTCATCAAAAGGATGCACTTCGTACTCGAAATCATCACCGAGCAGCAGCTTCAACGTCAAGAACGCCGTTGTCAACGTTCCCGGCACGCAAATCTTCTTGCCACGCAGGCCGTCGATCGAACCAGGTTCGCGGGCGACAACCATGGGACCGTACTGATCGCCAATGCTGGCTCCGCACGCACACAATGCATAAGTGTCAGTCATGTGCGCATAGCCGTGTAAACTGACGGCCGTCAATTCCAACTCGCCCTTCAACGCGCGGTGATTCAGAGTCTCGATGTCTTGCAGCGTGTGCTTAAACGAGTAATCTCCCGTGTCGATTTTGTCGTTCGCCAGCGCGTGAAACATGAACGCATCATCGGGATCGGGGCTGTGTCCAACGTTAATCAGTGTCTTGACTTGTGACATGGTTTTGTTGTTCCAAAAAGGGAATTCCCGTCGGTTTCATCGCTGTCGGCCGATTCGCGGGGTCAATTTCCGGCCAGATTAGTCTGCCATGTTTCAGACCGCAACCATTGGAATTCGGCCTGTTATTCTATCGTAGGCGCGTGAATTCGCAGTGGCCACCGAGAGCCAATGTTCTTGAATGGTGTTTCAACTGGATTCCGAAATTCCAAATCTCATTGTCGCGGAATTCTTCGGCCGGCGTTCACTCGACATCTGCGAGAAGACGATCACACAGTGCGTTCGCATTTTCGTCCGGACTCAGCTCGATCGCATGGCACTCTTCGAGATTTCGGAACCATGTGTGCTGTCGTTTGGCGAATTGACGCGTTCTGGTTTGGATGCGATCGATTGTCTCTTCCATCGACGCCTTGTCTTCCAAATGATCGATCACTTCCTTGTATCCGAGTGCCTGCCGAGCCGTGCGGCTCATGGGTTTGCCCGAGCGAAGCAGTTTATGAACTTCCTGGGCCAAGCCACCGTCGATCATGTCTTCGACACGACGATTGATGCGGTCGTAAAGCCAGTCGCGGTCGGGTGACAGCCAATAGACATGCCGAGGGCGCTGCTCTTCGGGCAGTGTGTGTTGCTGCTGTTGTTCTGACAAAGTGCGACCTGTTAAGTGATGGACTTCCAGCGCGCGAATGACTCGCCGCAAATCGTTGGGATGAATGCTGCGCGCCGAATCGGCATCGACCTCGCGCAACCGTTCGTGGAGCAAGCCCGGCTCGCGTCCAACAACCTGTTGCTCCAACTCGCGCCGATAATCCCAATCGGCCGGCGGGCCCTCGAAGACACCTCGCAGAATGGACCGCAAGTAAAGGCCCGTGCCGCCGACAAACAACGGCACTCGGCCTCGCGACAGAATTGCTCCGCACGCCGCACGCGCTGCCTCGGCGTATTCCGCGACGCTGAATTCTTCGTGCGGATCAATGACGTCGATCAAATGGTGCGGCACGGAATTTCGCATTTCGAGCGATGGTTTCGCCGTTCCGATGTCCATTCCTCGGTACAGTGCCATCGAGTCGAGCGACACGATCTCGGCATTCAACCTAACTGCAAGCCGCACACCGAGTTCGCTCTTCCCACACACCGTCGGTCCGGCGAGAAACCAGCATTTTTGGAGGATATCGATTTCAAACTGCATCTTTGCTTTCGCCACGGCGAATGCCCGGGCGACTTTCGCAATCGCGGCGTTCCTTCTAGTATGGAGCGTTGCGGAATGCGGGGTTGTTAGACCCCATCAACTGAAGTACCGAAGTCGTACGAAGAATGGGAGTTCCAGGAAACTCCACTTAGAGACAGTATTGGGACAGCGGCCGAGCATGGCAACTTTTGAAACGAAAATTACATTACCGGCGACGCTTGAGCACCTTTTTGATTTCTTGGTGCGTCCGGACAACATTCGCCAAATTAGCCCTCCGGAAATGGGTCTGGCATTCGTGGATCCGCCCGAAGTGTTAGCGTTGGGCTCGCATGTGCAATTCAAAGTCCAAATGTTTGGACAGGTCAAGCAGATCACTCACGAGATCACCGAATTGGACCGTCCGGGACGATTTGTGGAAACCCAAGTGCAAGGACCATTGAAAACTTGGGTCCACGAACACGTCTTTGAAAGCCACAACGACAGCGGCGTCACGGTGATCGATCGCATTGAATTCGAACCGCCGGGCGGTTTGGTCGGATTGCTGGTCAGTGAGAGCAGTATCCGGGAATCACTGGAAGACGGCTTTTATCACCGGCATGCCGAACTGAAAAAGCACTTCGGCGAGCCAAAACCGTGACGCCTCAGCGGCCACCGCGGCAAGAGAATTCGGGTACGGCCTTGGCATTGCTCGGGATTCTACTGGTCGTGGCTCTGCTGTTTCTGTTAGTCGCGCTCGTGCTCCCGCAGATTCTTGGCCTGTTGCTGGTTGTGTTCGGATTCTTCTTCTTGGGAGTCGTGCACTATCTGATCTGGGGCTGGTGGTTTCGAGTTTCTCCTGATCAGAAGAACGAAACGGACGTTGACTGAACTGTTCCAAAAGTTGTCGCCGTCAAAAGCGGTGGCGTCCGGGTTCGTGTTCTTAGTTCAATAGTTGTTGAACAGCCGTTCGAAACTCCGTCTCGTCGTTTCGGCCGATTGCTGTTCGAGCTGACAACAATAAATCCGTTTGTCGTTTGGTGACAGGGACGGCAGCGTCATCGGGCGGGATCGCGGGAATCAGCCGGTTAATCAGACAATCGACCAGATTTTCGAGTCCGTGTTTGGTCAAAGAGGAAACTTGGATGGCGGATTGTGGAACGCGGCCGTTCCACAAGTCGGGCAAATCACACTTATGTGCCACGACAATCGAATTTGGCCATTCGACCAATAACACGTCGTCCTCGGGAAGTGGTTCTTGGCTGATGTCCAGCAACAGAATCCGGCAATCGGCGTCCGCGAGTCTTTCGCGCGCGAGTTCGATTCCCGCCGATTCAAGTTTGTCGGCGGAATCACGAATCCCGGCAGTGTCGGCCAATCGTACTGGCCAACCTTGAAAGGCCGTTTCGGTGTCCACGACATCGCGCGTCGTTCCCGGTTGGTCAAAGACGATCGAACGCGAGAAGCCGACCAGCGCGTTGATCAGACTCGACTTGCCAACATTCGGACGGCCGGCAATGACGACGTTCCACGGCGACGTCAAATGCCGGCCAAAGTCGATCCGGCGGATCAGCCCGTCAAGCCGACCAGTGACGCGACCGATTTCTTCGGAAGTCCATTCAACCGGGATCAACTGTTTAATCGCCGCGTGCAATAGGCCGGATTGTTGCCGCAATAGGATTTCGGCGGTGCGAAGAGTAGTCGCCCGCGAAACCGCGTTGTGCAACTCGGCCTCGAAAATACTAGCCGTTTCCACAAGCGAGTCGAACCACGGTTGCACGCAGCACCCCGCTGACTTCAAGTCTTCCAGGATACGGCCGACCGCCGCGTCACCGCCGTGGCAGTGAATCTCGACAACGTCGTTCGAAATTCGACAGACAACAACGTCCTCTTGCTGTTGTTCACCCCAATGCCCAAAACAAATCCGTCCAACCGGCTGTTGCGCCATTCGCCTTCCGTTCGCGGCCTGAAACAACGACGGGTCGGCCGAGTCGATCGTTTGGCAATTGCCACAAACTCGAATCGTTGCCACGGCTCCACGGCCGCGAGGCGTCAATAGTGTGACCGTCGATTGTTCAACCTGTTGACCCGTCATGCGTGTGGTTCTTGTTCAAGATGCGCGGCGACGAGTACGAGTCCCTGCAATGCTAAAAACGGTTCACCTCTTGCTCGTTGCAGATGAGGAAGCAGCAACTCGGCGCCGCCTCCAGTCAGCGTCACGAGAACGTCGTCCTGATTGACGCCAGAAGTTGCCGCCATTTGGCGAATTAATTCCCGTACCGAACCGAGCTGTCCCCAGACTTGGCCACTGCGGATGGCCGCTCGAGTGTTCTTACCGACGACTTCGCAGGCTCCCGTCGCCAATTCATCCATCGGCACCATTGGCAACAAGGCTGTGTATTCGTGGAGCGCGCGAGCCAACAAATCAAATCCCGGCAAGATGGCTCCACCCTGGAATACGCCGTCGGCCGAGATGAAATCGACGGTTGTGGCCGTCCCGCTGTCGACGACAATGGCCGGGACATTCACGGGACGAAACACGTTGACGGCAACCGTGTTTAACAAACGGTCGATACCAACTTTGTCGGGCTCGTCGACGTTGACCGACAACGGAAACGAACGCGTGTCCCTGACAACCATTGGAGGCTGTCCCAGTTCATCCGGCCATTCGTCACAAATTCGGGCGATTCCGTTGGGATGTCCGCCGGCAACGACGCCTTTCACTTCGATTTTGTTGTTGTCATCAATCCAACTTTGAATCTCGCCCCACGGAATTGGGTCGCCGTGGCTGATGACGGCGGAATTCAAGCATGGGGGAATTTCGGTTGGCGCGCGACTTTGGCCCGACTCACGAAACAGACCGAACTTGATGCGGCTGTTGCCAACGTCGATCGACAGCCGGATGACAGAGGATGATGACACGATCGTGCCCTGGCATTCGTTCAACGGATTCTGATTACAGGATTCAATCGGAAACAACTCCATCACGCAGCGACAAGACTCGATCATTTTCGGTAATGTAGCTGCGGTCGTGAGTGACGACGATCACGGTGGCCTCGTCATCGTCGCAAAGGCGGCGTAAGTAACTAAAAACCTCGGCGCCGTTCTGGCTATCGAGTTCCCCGGTCGGCTCGTCGGCCAAGACGACTGACGGACGTTTCAACAACGCCCGTGCGATGGCCACTCGCTGTTGTTCGCCGCCTGAAAGTTGCGAGGGTCGGTGATCCAACCGCTCGCCCATTCCAACTTGTTCCAGCAGCCCGACAGCACGATTTCGCAGGTCAGCCGAGACTCCCGATGGCATGAATGGAACAAGCACGTTGTCGATCGAATTCAGGTTGGCCAACAGGTTGAAACTCTGAAAGATGAAACCGATCTCATTACGGCGGTATTGGTCGCGGTCCTTTTGTGAGAACTGGTCGACACGCCGATCTTGAAACAAAATTTCTCCACTCGTTGGTTCATCCAATGCGCCGATCAAATACAACAGCGTGCTCTTTCCACTGCCCGACGGACCGACGATGAATGTCATCGACGCTGGTGGAATTTCGCACGTCACACCACGCAACGCATGGACTTCCGTCTGTCCACGGTGGTGGATCTTGGTGACTGCTCTCAACTCAATCATTGCTTCCATTCCGAGCGATCAGCTTTCAGCATTGATGGCGGATTCCAAAGCTGACTGCTGACCGCTATAAATCAGCCTCGCCGAATCGCTTCCATGGGTGACATGCGAGTTGCCCAGATGGCCGGATACAGTCCGCCCATCATGCCCAGTACAATGCTGAAACACAGGCTGAATGCCAACAATGTCGGACTCGCGAACAGGTGTACGTGTTCGGGCCAATTCCAGTTGATGACTTGTGTGCCGGTCCAGCCAAGTGTAATTCCCAAAACGCCGCCGCCGATTCCCAACAGTGCGCTCTCGAAAGTGATAAGGCGCACGATATCGCCTTTTGTCCATCCGTTGGCTTGCAGGATTCCAAACTCGATGATTCGTTCCGTCACGCTCATCAGCATCGTGTTAATGATGCTCAAAATCGCGATTGTCACACCGATACCCGTCATGATCGTCAGAAAGATATCCAAGTCGCCCGTAAACTCGTCGAAACGGTCCGCCCAATCACTGGCGCGGCGGATTTCGATCGGCAACGGATTTTGTGAGTTTCTCGTTACAGCCGGCACATCTTCCGTTGTTTGGTTCGGCAGGTTCGGTTCAAGATTCGGTGGCGTGGATTTCAACTGGCCATCCAGAAATGTGAATAGTCTGTTCACGGGATTCGATGTCTGGCCCGACATTAACAACAGAGTCGCCATCGGGTCGGCGGCGACCGGTTCGCGTCCTTCGAATAGCGACTCGATCTGCTCGATCAATTCGTCGTCGCCGACTTCTCCCGTCTGCTCGATGTAGTAATTGCAGACGGAATCGGGATTGAATTGCGTGATCGCCCGGATTTGATCGATGTCCACGATTATCGCAACGTCCAACAGCAACATATTGCAATGATAGATGCCAATGATCGTCAGTTCGGCGCCATTCGCAACAAGTTTATCG
>CAUZVF010000241.1:0-7174 GCA_963582955.1 Planctomycetota bacterium | reverse complement strand
ACAAACACCGTCTGTTGTATTGTTTCGATCGGAGCAATGCTCGCCAAGCACAGGCAGACATAAACCGATCCTACTTGTCACTCGATCCCGAATTACGTTCTTTATCAATCTTCAGTAGTTACGGCCTCAATATCCCCGACGACTTCACGCGAGAACGAGAAGGGTTACAATTCCTTGCGCGACAAGCAGATCATTTGCCATCGTTGGACGACTACCTTTTCATCGTTCAGGACATGTATCCTGACGCCGGACATGCAATACACACATAACAAAATGAGCGTTTGAGCGAGCGGAGCATGGATGCGCAGCCGAGTTCAAACGGGTTGTTCAAGGAGCCCGGTTTCTTGTTTGACTTGGTGGAATTGTGTGCCATTGGGGATTGCCCGGAGGCAGGAGGCCTTGAGCTGGCCGCTCGGCGGCTTGTGAGCGGCCTGTTGCGATCGCGGCCCGCCTTGTGAGGTGTTTGGGAGGCTCAACGGAATGGCGATTGTGCCGGGAACGCAGTCGCTGGGGGCTCGTTGGCGGTGAGGGCCTGACTGCTCGCAAGTATCCCGCATGCGTCCGCAGGTTCACGCCCGCCAGATGCAGATCATCACTTATCCGCTGGTAGAGTTGACCGGTAAAGAACTCGGAAAATGCCATGACGTGTCTCCTTGTTGAGAGAACAAGAAGTTCAACGAGAAAACATGCCCGACAATTCGCAACCAGCAACTCAAACCCCTAAACTCAATCCCGGCACCACAGTCAAATGCGCCCCGGCACACCCGGTTAGCAAACAACGTGACACAAATTCCGTCCATAAGGTGACAAGATATGAATACTGTCAAACAAGTGATGGCGGAACTGAAGTCAAAGGGTGACAAGAAGACTCTGGCGACCGTCCAACGCCTTGGCGCGCCGAGTGACATGTTTGGCGTCAAGGCCTCTGATCTCAAAGTGATCGCCAGGAAGATTAAGGGGAATCAAGAGCTCGCCTGCAAGTTGTATGAAACCGGGAATGGCGACGCCATGTATCTGGCTGGACTCGTTGCCGACGGTTCGCAAATGTCCAAAGGTCAACTTCAGTCGTGGGTCAAGGCCGCGGATTGGATGTGGCTGTCGGAATACACAGTTGCCTGGGTGGCCGCCGAGAGTTCTCATGCGCGCGATCTGGCGTTGAAGTGGATGGATGCGAAGAAAGAATCAATTGCGTCCAGCGGCTGGAACGCGTACGCGGGAATCGTCGCAAGAAGGCCCGACGAAGACTTGGATCTTGGCGAGATCAAAGAGTTGTTGGATCGCGTCGTCAATGAAATCGATCAGGCACCGAACCGGGTTCGATATACGATGAACGGCTTCGTGATCGCCGTGGGTTCATACGTGAAACCTCTATTGAAACACGCGAAGGCAGCAGCAAAAAAACTCGGCACCGTTTCGGTCGACATGGGTGAAACAGCCTGCAAAGTTCCAAACGCCAAGGACTACATCAAAAAGGTCGAAACCGCAGGAAAGGTTGGCAAGAAACGAAAAACAACCAAGTGTTGATCGGCAACTTGTTTTCAGAGCGGTTTTTAGAATAAGTAGACAGAACCCGTCCGGCTATTTTGCCGACCACATCAGGGCGTGGAGTTTCTTGAGTGGCTCCTCGAATTCCGCGTGCTTTGCGACGTTGACGGTTTCACGCGAGTCATTGGCGTGATCGTACAGCTCACGCGCGACGATTTCGTCCGTGCCGAACTTGCGCCACTCGGTGTAGCGGAAACGGTCGGTTCGTATCGAGTAGCCCATGACATCCGGATTGCTGCCTGCCGGTGGATAGGCAGGCCGCGGGTGCCATGTGAAGGCCGCCGGCTTGACCTCAACGCGCGGGTCTTCGAGCACGGGCTTCAGGCTCTTGCCTTCCAGGTGATCGGGCAGCGGCAGGCTGCAGAGGTCGGCCAGAGTCGGATACAGGTCGAGCAGTTCCACAAGTGAGTCGGTTCGCTGGCCCGGCTTCAAAAAGGGGTCAGGTGCCGTTGCCGGAACGGCCCGAAGGGTGCTTCGCACAACGGTACCTGACCCCTTTTTGAAGCTCCGCCATTGCTGCGGAGTGGCGATGATCAGCGGTACGCGTGCGTCGAGTTCGAAGTTCGAGGTCTTGGCCCACAAAGAGTGCTCGCCCAGATGAAAGCCGTGATCGGACCAGAGGACGATGATCGTGTTGTCACGCAATTTCAGCCGATCCAGTTCATGCAGCACGCGTCCGACCTGCGCGTCGGCATAACTGACGGCTGCGTAGTAGCCGTGCCGCAGTGCCAGCACTTCGTCGGCTGTTGGACGGCCGTTCGGGCGAGAACGAAAACCTCGCAGGATCTCTCGTGAGTCGTGCAGTGCGATGTCCGGGACGTCCCGAGGCGCGGCGGGATTCGGTGGTGGCTTGATGGACGAACGCGGATAAAGATCCCAGTACCGCTTCGGCGCATTGAATGGTGAGTGCGGTTTCCAGAAACCGACGGCCAGAAAAAACGGCTGCTTGTGCTGACTGAGTTCCCGGAGTGCGGCAACAGATTTCGCCGCGATGCGTCCGTCAAAGTATGCCTCATCGGGCACATCACGCATTTCGGTACGGGGCACTCCCGACTGGTCAGGCGGGACGCGACCTTCGACAACAGCCGTATCGGAACCGTGCGTCGCATAGTGCATGACGGCCGGAACGCTCCACGAAACGGCGTCGCCTTTGAAATCGTCCTGCCGCCAGTTGTGAAAAATCTTGCCGATGTTCTGCGTGTGGTACCCGTTCTGTTTGAAGTGTTGGGGCAGAGTGACGATGTCGGGCCGACGCTGTCGGAAATGCGTCGGCAAATCCCAGATGCCCAGCGTTTCGGGTCTCAGGCCGGTCAGCAGTGACGCTCGCGACGGATTGCAAACCGCCTGCTGGCAATAGGCCCGCGTGAACAACGTGCCCTGTCGTGCGAGCCGGTCAATGTGGGGCGACTTGACGATCGTGTCGCCATAGCAACCCAGTTCCACGCGCAGGTCATCAACGGCAATGAATAGCACATTGGGCCGCGAGTCGGCGGCACATACCGCTTCGCTGGCGATCGCCACTTCGCATACGATTAGTAGCATTGCGATGCCAACGAACCTGGCAGGAAATACACGCGAGGTGTGGCCGGTTATCATTACGAGTTGCCTTCACTAAACTATCTCGATCTTCAAACAGATCCCGTTAGCCCGGATTATTCACGAAACAACGCAAATATGATGCAAAGCTTGTGGCCAAAAGGAGTTGCGACTATCTTACCCAAAACAGCGCGCAAAATCGGAGTTGATCGTAACCCGAAGCGTCAGCGAGGAAACATGTTGAATTCCTCGCTTACGCTTCGGGTTACGAATAATTCCCGTTAGAAACGACGATCCCACCATGCAAGTCTACACAATTCACCAACGTCGCGAGACTTCCAGCCCCGAACTCTTACGGACCAATCTTCGGTCGGCGTCCCGCCTACGTACATTTCTCGCTGGTTGCTGCATCATCGCTGTTTGCCACTCGCCGGTAATGGTCTCGGCGGACGATCGATCCAAACCAGTTCTTGTCGACGTGCAGCGCATTTGGGATCAGGCGCCACACAATGCTTTCACCGACTTGATTCGGTTCAAGGACCGTTGGTATTGCGTGTTTCGCGAGGGGAAAGCTCATGTCTCGCCCGACGGGTCACTGCGCGTGATCACGTCGGCGGATGGCGAGCAGTGGGAGTCGATTGCGTTGGTCACATCACCCACGTTCGACCTGCGAGACGCCAAGATCACGGTGACTCCGAACGGACGGCTGATGCTCAACGGTGCGGGGATGATCGCTGATGCCAAAGTCCGTTACCAATCCATGTGCTGGTTCTCGTCGGATGGTGGCCACAATTGGGACCGGGGCCGGCGCATTGGCGATCCCGGTTTCTGGCTGTGGCGCGTGCAGTGGCGTGATGGAGCTGCCTACACAATGGGTTACAGCACCGAACGCGACCGAACCACTCGCAAACTGCGACTCTACAAGTCCGCCGATGGCCGCAAGTTCGAAACCCTCGTTCCGCAGCTCACTGCGCCGGCGGGCTGCGGAGAAGACAAGATCCTCTTTCTCAAGGACAAGTCGGCACTGTGTCTGCTGCGGCACGAGACCGGAGATAAGATGGCTCAACTCGGAAAATCGAAGCCGCCGTACACTGACTGGAAATGGCGAGATTTGAACCTCCGCATCGGCGGGCCGAACATGATCCAGCTTCCTGACGGCCGTATCCTTGCCGCGACGCGACTTTACGCGGGGGGCACGCGTACGTCTCTCTCGTGGCTTGATCCAAAAAACGCAACGCTGACCGAGGTACTCAAACTCCCGTCTGGCGGCGACACCAGCTACGCCGGACTGGTCTGGCACGAGGGCATGTTGTGGATCAGCTATTACTCATCACATCAGGGAAAGACAAGTATCTATCTGGCAAAGGTCAAGATCCCGCCATTCGGAAAACTTGATCGCACGAAAGATCTTCGTTGATGAGATCAACGTTGTACGACAAGGTGTACCGAGACGACGTGCTGTGGGTTGCCTACCGACGCTGCTTGTTGAACAAGGGCGCGGCGGGTGTCGATGACCAGACGTTCGAGGAACGGCACCACATCTCGACTCTACTGAACCGGTCTTCGTTTTTCAAAACGTGTTCGTGGAAAAGGAGTTACGGCTATCTTGCCTAAAGCGCCGTGCAAATCAGCCGGAACGCGATAGCGTCCGGTTTACGTGGTTGTTTGCGTAAACCGGACGCTAGCGCGTTCCGGCTGATGAATAATCCGCGTTAAGGTTTTGAGCACTTAATGGAATCTAATAAACACCACTATACATGGTAGATTCAGCCCATCACTGGTTTTGCTTTGAAACTGATAATGCAATACGATTGATCTGTCAGTATCGGTTGCCAGCATTCGAAATTCAGCGCAGTTTCTTGTGTCGGCCGCACGAGGGGCTTTTACTCCGAAGGAAATGCACATGCTACGGTTTCGATCACATATGGCGGGCCGAATTACTATTGTCTTGGCATTGCTGATTGTCGTTTGCACAAGGCACTGTCTCGCGGCTGATCCGCCACAAGCGGATGAGAAATCGTCGGCAGCGGCTGATTCAAAAACGAAGGCCGACAAGAAGAATGAAAAGAAAACCGCGGCGGCAAAACCGGCCGAAACAAAATCTGTATCGGTCGCAAAGCTGGGCAAGCGTGTTCTCGATTCAATCGTTGTTGTTCAAACGATGGATCAAGACGGCAAAGCACACGGATTGGGAACGGGATTTGTCATCTCGTCAGATGGCTTAATCGCGACAAACTATCACGTGATTGGTGGGGCGCGGCCGATCTCGGTTCGATTCCGGGACAAACGAGAATTCGACGTCACTGCCGTGTACGCGACCGAGCGAACGATGGATTTGGCCATTCTGCGGATCGATAAGAAGGGCCTTTCCGCTCTGGAACTTGGTGATTCGGATGCCATTGACGCAGGCAGTGATGTTGCGGCAATTGGCCATCCGCGAGGTCAGGAATACACGCTCGTCACTGGGACGATGGCGGGACGCATCCAGAACGACGGCATCCCAATGTTGCAACTCGACATGTCGATTGACGTCGGCAACAGCGGCGGACCTGTGTTTGACATGTCCGGGCGTGTCCAGGGAATTGTCTCCCTCAAATCGACGATCCGTTCGAAACTTGCGTACGCCGTCTCGATCAATGCACTGAAACCGCTGCTCAAACACTCGCATCCAATCCCCATGGCACAATGGTTGCGAATCAGCGCATTAGATTCGAACGAATGGACACCTCTGTTCGGTTCGAACTGGCGCCGTCGCGCGGATCGAATCCTCGTCGATGGTTCCGGAAATGGCATTGGCCGACGTTCCCTGTGCCTGTCAACAACCTTGCCACCGAAGCCGCCGTTTGAAGTAGCCGTGTACGTCAAACTGGAAAACGAATCCGGTGCCGCGGGAATCGTTTTCCACTCGGACGGCAACGAAAAACACTACGGATTCTATCCGAGCGCGGGCAACTTACGGTTCAGCCGTTTTGACGGCCCCGATGTTTATTCGTGGAAGGTCGTCAAAGAGGTCAGCAGTGCGCATTATAAGCGCGGCGAATGGAACCGCCTGAAAGTACGAGTCGAGAGTGACCGAATTCGATGTTTCGTGAACGATTATCTTGTCATCGAGTCTCGCGACGCTGTCTATAAGAAGGGCAACATCGGGTTAGCCCAATTCCGCGGCACTGAAGCCGAATTCAAAGCCTTCGAGGTCGCCGAGAAGATTCCGTCACGACGTCCGACGTCCGAGACTCTCGAAAAGCTCAACAAACTTGTCGTCGACCTTTCGGCCGGACGTCCGGCCAAGGCTGAAGTCGTCGCGAAACTTGCCCGTGACGAGACGACTCGAACCGATACGCTGCGCGCGAGTGCAGAATTGTTGGAAGCACAAGCGAAACGGCTGAGACAATTGGCATTGGCCGTACACCATGAAAAGACGCAAAAGCAACTCGCCGATGTGTTGAGCAAAGACGAAAAAGACGTCGACTTGCTGCATGCCGCACTCTTGTTGGCTCAATTGGATGACGATGAATTGAATATCGGCGTGTATCGCCGCGTCTTCACCAGCCTTTCGAATGAACTGAACGCACTTGTCACCAAGGATATGGAAGAACGCGAGCGATTGAAGATTCTCGACAAATTCTTCTTCCAGCAACTCGGTTTTTTCGGCAGCCGGCTTCAGTATTACGTTCGTGCCAACAGTTACGTCAACGACGCCATCGATGACCGTAAGGGTCTGCCGATCACTCTATCTTTGTTGTATATCGAAATGGCACGCCGGATCGACTTAAAGGTCGTCGGCATTGGATTGCCGGGGCATTTTGTTGTGCGATTCGAGCCCAAGAAAGGGAAATCCCGATTGATCGACGTGTTCGAACGCGGCAAGCCAATGACGGCCGAACAGGCTACCGAACATGTGAAGAATTGGTCAAATGACCGATTGAAGGGCGACGCATTGAAGGAGCGAATGAAAGAGTTTCTGCAGCCGTATTCGAAGAAGTCGATCATTATTCGCATGTTACGTAATCTGAGAAACGTGGCGGTCAACCAGAACGACGCCGAATCCGTATTTCGGTACGCCGACACTATCGTCCAAATCGAACCAGATGCT
>CAUZVF010000240.1:0-7178 GCA_963582955.1 Planctomycetota bacterium | reverse complement strand
ATGATCCTGAATTTTCGAACGCGTTGGTGATTGAGTTCTTGAGCATGATAAAGTAGTTGAACAACGACACTTTTCGTGAGCGGCGAAGCGTTGGTCCAATGGCACTCACTCTGACGACGGCCTCGTTTCGTCAAGTCAAACGAAGAGCCGGAAAGTTATTCGTTTTGGCCAGGAACCTCACGGTTCCCGCTAGCCAAGAGCAATGAAGCTCAAAATACCAGGCTAGCGGGAACCGTGAGGTTCCTGGCCCTCACCAACAGTTTCCCAAATGTTGCAACTAAAGTGATTACCATTGGGCTAGCCCGAATTATTCGTAACCCGAAGCGTAAGCGAGGAATTCAACATGTTTCCTCGCTGACGCTTCGGGTTACGATCAACTCCGATTTAGCTCGGTGTTTTGGGTAAGATAGTCGCAACTCTTTTTGGCCACAAGCTTTGCATCATATTTGCGTTGTTTCGTGAATAATCCGGGCTAGCGCCTGCCGATCACAAGTCACACAAATGCCGAAAAAAACAGGGTTTGAGTGATGACGACTCTGAATTCATCCTGAGAGGATCAACCGACGACAGAAAAGGACAATCGAATGCCGGAATCTCGATCTTCAATCCTCGCCCGCTTCCGTGAAAAAGTCGCAAAAGGCGAACCCATCATCGGCGGCGGAGCCGGCACGGGCATCAGTGCCAAGTGTGAGGAAGCCGGCGGCATCGATCTGATCATCATTTACAACTCGGGCCGTTATCGCATGGCGGGCCGGGGATCTTTGTCCGGCTTGATGCCTTACGGCAATGCCAATCAGATTGTCAAAGAGATGGCTTATGAAGTCATCACGGCCGTCGATCACACACCGGTGTTGGCCGGAGTTTGCGCGACCGACCCGTTTATGATCCGTGATGTCTTTCTACAGGAATTGAAAACGTTGGGCTTCGCCGGCATTCAAAACTTTCCGACGGTCGGACTGATCGACGGAACGATGCGGATGGGACTGGAAGAAACGGGAATGGGATTCGACAAAGAGATCGACTGCATCGCGGCGGCCCACGACCTAGACTTGCTGACAACCCCGTACGCGTTCGACGCGGATCAGGCGAGAGTACTGGCCAGGGCCGGAGCCGACATTGTCGTTGCTCACATGGGCCTCACAACCAGCGGTGCCATCGGCGCCACGACGTCGAAAACTCTGGACGACAGCGTCGCACTTGTGTCAGAAATCGCCGATGCCAGCAAGAGTGTCCGCGATGACATCTTCGTCTTGTGTCACGGCGGCCCCATCGCCATGCCCGACGACGCCCAATACATCCTCGACCGAGTCAAAAACGTCGACGGTTTTTACGGAGCCAGTTCGATGGAACGGCTGCCCATCGAGGTCGCCATCACCGAACAGATTCGTAGTTTCAACGCTTTGCGTTTGTCTCGCTGACTTCGTTTGTCTCGCTGACTTCGTTTGTCTCGCTGACTTCGTTTGTCTCGCTGACTGCCTTGAACTCCATTTGGAATACGATTTCTTAGGCGAGCGGCGGATGAGAATTTACCAGCAGGAACCGGACGCTATCGCGTCGCGGCTGATAAAATCAGCCGATGGGCGCTAGCCCAGTCGTACTCACTTTGGATGTCACCCTCCTTTGGGAGGGTCGCGAGGGACGAGCGTTGCAATTTGACGCAAGACGATTGACTTCGATCAACCCTCCCCGGCCGCTACCGCGTCCGACCCTCCCAAGGAGAGGGTAAAGTGACTGCCATTGGGCGCTAGCCCACGGTTCTCAAGTGGTAGATTCTCATCCGCCGATCGCCTTAACCGATATGATCCACGTTCAGCCGGCGTGCTGAAGGAAGATCGCGCGCCGTGGCTGATGTGCTTGTGAAGAAACGGCCCAATGGACTGAGAATCACCGCCGGCAAGAAAATCAGATCGGCGGCCAGTGCCGTGAGAAGCAAGACGCACATCATAAAAGCAAACTGCTGCGTTGGTACAAAATCGCTTTGCGAAAACGCCAACAACCCCAATCCGCAGATCACCGTTGTTTGAATCATCGCTCGGCCGCAATGACGGATACTACTGGCCACGGCATCTGACGAGGCAGCTCCGTCCGTGGTTTCGCGACGATACCACGTCAGAAAATGCAACGTGTCATCGATGGCAATTCCTAACGCGACACTGGCCGTCATGATCATCCCGATATCAAGCGCCACACCGCACAGGCCCATGCATCCGAAAATGACAACGACGGGGAATACATTCGGCAGCATGCTCAGCAGCCCCGCCACGAAGCTGCGTAATGTGAGCATCATGACGGCGGCAACCAACACCACCGCCGTCAAAAAACTGTTCCGCAGGTCGTCCAACACGGCTTGTTGCACGGTCGAGGCCAACGTCATCATGCCTGTATAGCGGACCGTAATTGGCTGATCGGGAAACCGGGACTCGACGACACCTGCAATCTGGCTTCTTAGCATGCCCAGCGAGTCAGCATAATCCGGGCCGTCCAGCGCCGTCGTTCTCGCACTGATTCGCCAGGACTCTTCAGAATCGGTGACGGACAGCAAACGGGCGTCGACGAACTTGTCGAGATCCCGGCTCAACCGGCGGTTCAATACCGCCGTTCGCAAAAGCCGTTGTTGAAGCCCGCCGTCGAAGTTCATGTTGGGAGCCAACGTTGCTGCCGAAATTGTTCCCGAGAAATCCGCGGACTCTTCGATGTGTTGCGCAATGCGGTCCACAAATTGAATTCGCTGTAACACCGAGAGTTGACACTCTCGATCGAAAGAAACAAGAACTTCGATCGGTACGGATTCGCCGATATTCTTTTCAAACCATTCGTAATCGTTGACCAACGGGCTTTGTTTCGAGAACAGTGACACGACGTCAACCGTTGTCGTCAATCGCGGCAGTCCGATCATCGCCGACAGCATTACGGCGAGGCTCACGAATGCGATCAGATTCGGCCTTTTCAGAAGGCGATGTGCCAAGCTGCCGATGGCTGAAGGTTTCTGTTGATCCGTACGATTTATTTGGCTGAGTGGGATCAGTTCCATCGCACCGGGAAGGACAAGCAACAACGCGGCCACGGAACAGAGAACTGCCAGTGAAGCGATCGCGCCGAACATCATCACGGGTGTGATTTGGCTGGCAACGAGAGAACCAATTCCAATCGCCGTCGTCGCGGCCGACAACAAACACGGCTTCATTCCCTTTCGCAGAGCTCTTTCGGCCGCGCCGTCGACGCCGCGGGCCTGAATCTCGTCGCGGTAATAATTTACCAAATGCACGCCCGCTGAAACGGTCAGAACGAGGACCAGCGACGGAATGATGATCAGAATCGCGTCGAGTTGATATCCGGCAAAGTGAACGGCGGCCAAAGACAGCGCCTGCCCGAAGACTCCCGTGCCGACGATCGTCAACGTATAGAACCACGACCGAAGGTGAAACCAACACAGCAGGACGGATATCGCCAGCGAAAGATTGGCGAAGAGATTGATTCCCTTGATGCTCGCGTCATCGATCGCAACACCGTTAACAGGTGGTCCCACGATGTGGATCTTTTTCCGGCCGATCCCGCACTCGTTTTCGACGACAGCCAAGATCTTCTGAATCGAGTTGCGGCGGTGATTGTTGCCGTTTGGTGTCAGCACGATAACCGCGCAACTGGTTACCCGATCCGGTCCAATAAGAGTTCCCGTGAGCCGGCCAATCGCTTCCTCGCGCGAAAGATTCAGCGGGGGTGAGGTCAACTCTTCGACCATGCCGCGACCCGAGACAACACGGCCGACGATTGACGAAAAGTCGCTGCCGTCTTGCGATGCCGTCAGGATGGTTTCCAAAGTCGCCAGCCGCCGGTCATCGATCGTACAGCCGTCCCAACTGACGATCACGACGTCGCCTGTTTCGAAGCGAGCCGCGAATTCGTCGTAGGTTCGCCGGGCTTCGAATGTGGGCGGAGCCCATTTTTCGGGAGCCACACACATGCCTTGGATGGCTCGGATCGCACCGATGGCCAGTACCGGCAAGAGAATTGCCATCAAGACAGTCGTTGCAATATAGCGGCGAACGAGCCGGCGGTTTTTGGCCACGGATATGAGCCCGAGTGATGAGCGGGTTGAGAGTCATCCCAGCCAACAAACATAGCTCATACGACAGGCCGACGATCAGAACAATCCGCTCAGCATGTCGATGATGGGACCGTTGAAGGTGCTATAGTCGTCCCAATGCCACATGGTCCGCACTAAGTCGAACATGACCATCCCGCACACGGCCAACAGGGTTGTTGAGATGATCAGGCCGGTGAACGTCAAACCGTCCCATTCGACTTCGACGGCCGCGCCGCGTGTCCCACCCACCGGCGAGACAAAGTCCGCGTGGCTTTCGCCCGTTTCGAAGCTCTCGTCAAAGTCTTCGTCGTCGGCATCGAACACGTCCAGATCGTCGAGTTCGTCATCGTCGCCAAGCAGATCGTCATCGAAACTCTCTTCGAATTCGTCGCCGGCGTCCAAATCGAACATCTCGTCGTCCATGTCATCGTCGTCGGCCCGCTTCTTGATCATGGTCGGCGAGGCGTCATCGACGTCGTCGTCTTCGTCGTCGAACAACAAGACACTGGTATCTGCTCCTGTGTCGTCGTCGAGCGCACCCAATTCGAAATCGCTCTCGTCGTCGTCGTCATCTTCCAACGACGGAACTTCGATCATTGTGTCGCCCAACTCGTCGTCGTCATCGCCAAATTCAACGCCCATCGTCGGGATCGTCTCGGTCAGGTCGTCTCCGTCGGCCATATCCAATGCAATGCCACTGTCTTCGGCCAGAGTGATGCCTTCATTCTCGTCTCCGGTGACCAGCGAGATACCACTGTCTTCATCCGACAGAAGAGAGATACCGCTGTCATCAGCCGCTTCCAAGGAAATGCCGCTGTCCGCGGCCGATTCGAGCGCGATGCCGCTTTGAGACGCCAAGATGATATCGCTATCAGCCGCCAACGTGATGCCTTCGTCGTCGTCCGCCAGGATCGATACACCGTCACCATCGTCCGCTGCCAGGTCAAGGTTGACTTCTTCGGTCTCGGCCGGCAGCAATTGCACATCGCTATCGCTGTCCGTTCCGAAACCGATGTCATCCGAAATCTTGACGTCGCTGTCTGAATCAGAACCGATGACCTTGACGTCACTGTCGCTGCCAACATCGATCAGCGGATCGCCCGATAGCTGTACATCACTTTCCGTGTCGGCCCCGAACAACTGCACGTCGCTGTCGCTGCCTTCATCGGCTAGAGGCAACGCATCGTCAGTGAGCGCCACGTCGCTGTCGGAATCCGGCGGCAGCAAAGCCACGTCGCTATCCGAATCTCCCGGAGGTTTCGCGTCACTGCTCAATTTTACGTCACTGTCTGAGTCAGCCAAAGAGATTCCCTCTTCGCTGTCGCTTTCGATCACCGATTCTTCCTCGGGAGCGCCTAGGGCAATATCCGGATCGCTGTCATCGTCGTCTTCACCCATCAAGCTGTCGTCGATGATCAGCCGCACGTCACTATCCGATGAGTCGATTCCGAGAACGTCGTCTTCCGCATCGGCAACCGGCGCATCCTTGCGGATTGTCGTCGGCTGCTCGCCAATTTCATCTTCGTCGCTAAGGATCGAATTGGAATCAGGACCGCCGTCGGCGTCTTCCGGCAGTTCGATGTCGCTGTCTTCATCGGTAGCAACCAAGGCGACGTCGCTATCGCTGTCAGCACCATCTTCGACGAGTTCAACATCGCTGTCATCTTCGGGCGGAACCAAAGTCACATCGCTGTCGCTGTCAGCAGGCATGATGGGAACTTCTTCCGTCATACCGCCATCGAATACCGGCAGTCCTTCGTCCGTGTCATCCGACAATAACGGGACTTCGGGATCCGAGTCGGCCGTGCGCGAGCGACCGAACTCTTCAATGTCCTCGACCTTGAATTTCCACGTTCCACGATCGGCAAAACCGCGGAGTTCACCCTTTTCCCGTAACCGCGTCAATTCGTCAGTCGTGGTTCCGAGAAACTCGGCCGCTTCTTCAATTCCCAAATACTTCTTGGCCATTCTCTGGACGCTCCTGGATGACAGATCGCATTGGCGCAAAAAACCGTGATTTCAAGACCGTGTTGTAGCCGGAGTCGCAAGAATTCGGGATGTGGTAAACCTCAAATCCCCGAAGTCTTGCGACTGCGGCTACCGTCAAAACGCACCGTGGGCCAGTTTTGAAACGACTTCTACTAATTCATTCTAAATGAGGCCCATGCTGTTGCAAGAGGATTGGAAACCGATTCACGGAATTCCTTGGCCATGCGGGTAGGCGTTGACGGTACTTGGAAGAGACTAAAGTCGCACAAGCTGCCTTGTTTCCGGTAAAACCGTTAATCATGCTTATGACGCCATGAAACCCCAAAACCTGCTTTTCATTCTGTCCGACGAACACAGCCGCGATGCCCTGAGATGCTACGGCCATCCGTTGGTGCAAACTCCCAACTTGGATGCTCTTGCGGCACGAGGTGTCCGGTTCGACAACGCCTATACCAATTGCCCGATCTGCGTGCCGGCCCGGGCCAGTTTGGCGACAGGCCGTTATGTCCACGATATCGGCTATTGGGACAACGCGCATCCATACGAAGGACGAGTTCCCGGCTGGGGACACCGAATACTCGACCAGGGCCATCGAGTCGATTCGATCGGAAAACTCCACTATCGCAGTGCCGACGATGCCGACGGTTTCGGCAATCATGTGATTCCGCTGAACGTTGTCGACGGCATCGGCGACGTGATGGGGTCGATCCGTCAAGATGCCCCGACACGGCAAGGAGCAAGACTGGGCATCCTGGGCGCGGGACCCGGTGATTCCACCTATATCGATTATGACATTGATATCGCCGAGCACTCTTGCCAGTGGCTGCGCGATGCCGCCGAACGCCGCCGACAAAACCCGAATGAAAAGCCGTGGTTGCTGTTCAGCTCGTTCGTGTGTCCGCATCCGCCGTTCGTGTCTCCGCAAGAGTTATACGACCTGTACCCGTTCGACAAATTGGAAATGCCGGTACAGAATCGTCCGGGCGAGCAGCCGCAACATCCGGAACTCGTCAATGTGCGACGCATCATGCAGCACGACACACCGTATTCCGAAGAAGAAGTCAAACGCGTGATGGCAGCCTACTACGGCGCATGTACGCATCTC
>CAUZVF010000239.1:0-7190 GCA_963582955.1 Planctomycetota bacterium | reverse complement strand
AAGCCGGGCTGCTGCAATAACCGTGAGCGCTCACAAATCCGCCCGGCTTGACCACCCATTTCCGATTCCCGTCGAAATCATACGCGGCGACAGTCATCTGCCCCGGAGTGATATTGCGCTTGCTTCCCACATTTGGCGCCGGCACAAAACGGCCATCGACCTGCAGAAACGTCACATAGATTAGCTTGCCGTCAGTCGCCGGGGTTCCCGACGCGAAGCTATTCAAATTGTGTTTCGATTCCAGCGGAGCCTTGAAGACACGGCTCTTCCAAAGGACTTCGCCATCACGCCGATTCAAACAAACCAGAATCCGTTCTTGTGTCTCATCAATACACGAAGCGAGAAAAATTCGATCTTTCCAAATCACCGGCGACGCGTGTCCGCCTCCGGGAATCGCCACCTTCCAGGCAATGTTTTCGTCTTTTTCCCCGTTCCACCGAATCGGAACGTTTTTTTCGACGCTTGTCCCGTCACCCCGCGGTCCCCGCCATCCGGGCCAGTCTTCCGCGAGTGCCAAGGATTGTAAGCCGAGCGGAATGAGAAATAAAACGGCAACGTAGCGGTGCATTTCGTGACTCCAAGAGAAGCGAAGAGCAAATCAAGCGTGACTTAACGCGACTGCAGCACTTGTCAGGATACAAGATTCTGGACGCAAGTATCAGGCAATCGGTAAAAAACACGGTCGCAAGAGAAGCTGGCCGCCGAAGTCTGGACGAGATGCCGTTCAAACGACCGGAAATCAACATCACACTGATATGTGATCTTGACGCTAGGCAGCGTCGTTGACGTTTTCAGACAGCTGCGGCGAGATATTGAAATCGCCGTCTTCGTTGACGTCTTCGAAGCGAACGGACAAACGCTTCGATACGCCCGACTGTTCCATCGTGACTCCGTACATGACGTCGGCAACGGTCATCGAGCGTTTGTTGTGAGTGATCATGATGAACTGCGTCGTCTTTTCGAACTCTTTTACGAGGGCGCTGTAGCGTTCAACGTTGGCTTCATCCAACGCCGCGTCGACTTCATCGAGAATGCAGAACGGACTGGGGCGGCTTTGGAAAATCGCCAGCAGCAGGGCGACGGCCGTCATCGTTTTTTCGCCGCCACTAAGTAGCGTGATGCTGCGCAATTCCTTGCCTGGAGGCCGCGCGACGATATCGATATTGCATTCCAAGACGTCGTTCGGATCTTCCAGGATGATATCGCCCTCGCCGCCGCCGAAGAGTTTGCGGAACAGTTCCTGGAAGTGTGTCCGAATGGATGAAAAGGATTCGTGAAACAAACGTTGGCTCTCGGAATTGATGCGATACACGATTTCTTCGAGAGTCACCTTGGCCTCTTCCAGATCCTGAAGTTGTTCACTGAAGTGACCGAACCGAGTCTCCAAGTCTTCCAGATCAGTCAAGCTGTCGGTATTGACGCTGCCCATCGTCTTCATCTTGCGACGCAGCCGATTGACACGCGATTCCAATTCGTCGCGGACATCTTCGAAACGGATGTGCTCGGCCGGTTCATGACCGTCTTCTGTTCGTTCGGCAAGATAGTCGGCGAACGCGGAAGCACCAGACTCAACAACTTCCGGCAACGGCCGTTGATACTCCTCGGCGATTCGCTCGTCCAACGAGCGGATTTCATGCCGAATGTCGCGGGCTTGAATTTCTTCGGCATGCAGTTGGTCGTTCAATTCACGCCGCTGTTTTCGGAGCCGTGATTCGTATTCGGCGATCTCGATTCGCTGTTGGCGAATTTGGCGTTTTTCGTTGTCCAGCAGCGAAACGTCCGCCGCCAGCGATTCGTCGGTCAGAAATAATTCCGCGAGTAACGCATTCGTATTCAGAGATTGCAGCGTTGAGCGTTGCAATTTGGACTGTGTCGATTCCAACCGTCGATTGGCTTCGTCAAGTTGATCCTGCCGTTGATTCAGTTCGACTTTCAGCCGCTCGCATGCCGTTTGAAGCGACGCCAAGCGTTCGTCTTGTTTCGCGAGTTCCAATTGCTCGGTTGCCTGTTTTTTCTCGAGAGCTCCGCGGCGATGGCCGATGCGCGCGATGTCACGTTCGGCGGTTTCGATTTCCGTTTGCAATAACCTCAAATTTTCTTCCGATTGCACCAGATCCATCTGCGCCTGTTCAATCTCTCCATGAAGCTGTTGTTCACGGGTGCTGAGGCTCTTGAGTTCTTCGTCAACGTCGTCGCGCTGCGAACATAGCGATTGCAACTGCCGCTGATGCTCGGCCAACACGGTTTGAAGTTTCGAGATATGATCGGCGGCTTCGCGACGATTGTGTTCGGCCTCTTCGAGATGTTGCGCCGCGTCGGCGATCGACTGGTCGAGACCGGCCAATCGCTTGTCCTCGTCGCGGATTTTTCGTTCCTGTTTCAGCAGGTCATTCTTGAGCCGTCGCAGTTCGCTTTTCCGTGAAACGATCGCCGCTTCCGCCCGCATTGTTCCAGCAAACAAAGTTCCGTCTGCTTCCAGCATTTCGCCTGACAGCGTCACGAATCGGCAGCCCGCTCCGTCCGCGGCCGACAATTCGAATGCCGTTTCCAACGAATTGACGATCCAAGTGTCAGACAAAAGTTGCTCGGCAAGTTGTGGCGCGTTTGCCGAGGCGTGCAAGCGGTGGTCGGCGCGGCCGATGACGCCGGAGTGCCCGGAAAGATCGATCCGAGATTCGAGTTTCTGGTTCAATTCGACGAATCCCACGCGTCCGTCGATCTTTGCTGCCCCGAGTTTCAAGTAATCGCTCAGCGGTTTCAAATCGTCGACAACGACCAATTGAGCTTGGTCGGCAAGTGCAACCTCCAAGAGTGCCGCGTCGTCGAGATTGACTTCCAACAAGTCAGCCACGCTGCCGACGATGCTGTTCCAGGGCGGATAGTCCGATGTTTTCGCCCGGCTAAGGATTTCCTTCACACCGATCCCAAGGCCTTGCTGCTGCTGTTCGAGATCTTCGAGGATCGTCAGCCGCGTTTTCCATTCGGTTTGTTGCTGCAGCAAAGTTGACAGACTGCTCTGAAACGAACTGTGTTCGCCAATTAACCGGTCTTTTTCGGCGCGCCTTTTTTCTGTCTCTTCATGAACTTGTGCTGATTGTTGCTCGGCTTCGAGAGTTTGCTGTTCCTGCTGTTCGCACTTGCGCTGTTGTGTCGTGATTTGTTCTTCCAATTTACCAAGTTGCGCGAGCAACTTGCCGTCCGCTTTTTGAATCGCTTCACGCTGCGATTTCAGATTGACGACACGATGATCCGATTCGGTGATGCCGCGCATCAGGCCGAGCTGACGTTGGCGTTCGTCTTCGACGGCCGCTTGTTGGGCGGCACTTTTCGTTGCCAGTTCTTGAATCTGTTGTTCGGCCGAACTGATGCCCGACTTGTGCTTTTCAAATTTCCCGCGGAATTGCTCGGCCTGAATGTTCGACCGCTTGAATTCGTCAGCGGCCTCGTGCAGCCGTCCGCCGAGCAGCGTGCGCTGCATTCGCAACCGGATGAGTTCGGATTCCAATTCCTGCTGCCGGACGATTTGGTGTCCAATTGTCGATTCATGCCCGGCGATGGTTTCGCGGTTCGCCGATTTGCGTTGCTCGATCTTTCGCAGCCGGCCGTCGATGCTTGAGATTTCAGCGTCGAATTCCGTCAGTTGGTTTTCAAATTCGGTTTGTTGCCCGCTGAGGGATTCGATTTCGGCCGTCAATTCGCTGACTTGAAATTCCGCGATATCCAAAATTGCGGAATGCAGCCGAAAATCGTCCGCCGCCAGTCCCAGCCACTGACGGCGCAGGTCTTCCGAGACTTCACGGAATCTGGCGGCCTTGTCGGCTTGGCTGCGAGTTGCGTTGAGTTGCGTTTCCAGGCCGTCGACGATGTCGGTCAGGCGGAGCAGGTTCTGCGCGACGCGCTCGAGTTTGTGCAGTGCTTCGGTGCGGCGCGACTTGTACCGGCTGACGCCCGCCGCTTCTTCAAACACGGCCCGCCGCGCCGACGCGTTAGCTTGCAGAATCTGATCGACACGGCCTTGTTCGATAATGCTGTACGCCGAGTTTCCCGCGCCGGTCCCCAAGAAAAGGTCTTTGATGTCCTTCAGCCGCGCGGCACCGCGGTTGATCAGGTATTCCGAATCACCGCTGCGCCACAATCGACGGCCGATCTGAACTTCGGCCGAGTCGACCGGAAGCAAACCCTTTGTGTTATCGAATGTCAGCGTCGCTTCGGCGAAACTGCTGGGGGAACGGCCCGCGGCACCGTTAAAGATGACGTCGGTCATCTCCTTGCCGCGCAGGCTCTTGGGGCTTTGGGCGCCCATGATCCACTTGATGGCATCGACGACGTTGCTCTTGCCGCTGCCGTTCGGCCCGACGACGCAAGTAATGCCCTCAGAAAAGTCGAACCGGGTGCGGTCGGCAAAGCTCTTAAAGCCGAACAGTTCCAGCGACTTCAGCATCAACGAACCTTGTCTGCATAATTGTTTCGATCGCGTTCCACTTGGCGCGGGTGTGGTCGAGAAACCGATGTTTCATGGGTTCCCCGTGTGAAAGTTACTCCTCGAAGGAATCCGTTGCGAATGTCTCTTCTTGGTTGTCCTTGCGGCCTAACGAGAAGCGGCGGAAAAACTTCGTGAGTTTGTTTTCATCGGGATCAACGTCATCGAATTCGCGTGCGTCTGCCAAACTGGCTGTCCCGGAATCCGGTTTGGCGGCCGGCGTCATAACATCGAGTGTCTCGCGTCTCTTGAGCGTGGAGTCCTTTTTCATGCTGCTGTACATGTTGGGGGCCAGTCCTGGCCGTCCAACTCGCGCATTTCGGGTTGAACCGGCGAGGCCATCGTTGGATCGATCGATCGCGCGCCCGGCCCGCGGCAATTGGTCAATTTCGATTCGGCCCGGCGCATTATGGCGTTTCTTGGCTTGCAGCAGCATCTGAGCGATATCGGGATAATTCGCTCCGAATTCG
This sequence comes from Planctomycetota bacterium, assembly GCA_963582955.1. Classification (GTDB taxonomy): domain Bacteria; phylum Planctomycetota; class Planctomycetia; order Planctomycetales; family Planctomycetaceae; genus CAUZVF01. Next base: position 2,240 of record CAUZVF010000239.1, on the reverse strand, counting down.
GCACACGTGCGGATCACGTCGGCCACTCGCGGCGAAACTTCACGTCGCATGTCATCCTGTCCGACTTCGAATCGAGACACCGTCACGGTCTTCCGGCCCGGCGAGGCGGTGACGAGAATGTGATTGCCCGCATTCAATGCCATTGGCAATTGGAATTCCTGATTGCCGCCGAACAACACGATCTCGGCGCGCTTGTTGTGCGTGATATGAATCATCGGCGGCCCGTCGGTATTCAGTTCGTGCAGCGCGTAATTGCGGTTCAGCACCTTGCCGTGAATAAACGGATCGTTCCGGTCCATTGTCCACAGTGCCCGAAATGCTCCGTAACGCGTTTCCGTGCTTTCGAATGTATTCCCGGCATCATCGATCTGCACGCTCATCAAGTCACGCAGCACCAGATGCGTTTCGGGCTCATCCAAAGTCGAGAGTGCCGCGAACGCAAACACTCGCAGCGCGCGATTGTCTCGCGCTGCCTCGGCCAGCACCGACAGTCCCGACGGGTCATCCATATAGGCGAGAGCGACAGCCGCGTGAAAACGGCATTCCAGGTTCGAATTCTTCAACGCCGAACGCAAGAACGGAATCCCCTCTTTGCCGATGGCCTCGAATTGCACGGCGGCATGTTCTGCGGATTCGGGCCTGCTCAGCTCTTTCTTAAGACGTTGCATTCGGACTCGCTGGGCAACCTGCGATTCCCGAAACGCGATGTTGCGAACGACTTGCAGATATCGGGGAAAGTTATCTTTGTACCGCGGAAGGATTTTTAACTTGATTGTCTGATCAGTCTTGGCCTCGGCCAACAGTTCCTTGATTCCGTACTGAGAATACGAATGAAACCGGCGGCTAACACGGTCCGCGATTCTTTTTGAGTTGCGAATGCTGCGGAAGTCATTGCGGAGATAGATGGACATATCCCGATCTGTCATCGAATGTCCGCCACCCATGATCCGCCCTCGGCGTTCGACACCGGCGGAATCTTCGTCGCTGGATTCTTCACCGGTCGAAACCAAGATCGGCCCCTTGGCTTTGGCGAGAACGTGTCCGTCGAGTATTCCTCGGCCGGGAACAATCGCCTTCTCGGAAACGTAAGTTTCCAGCAACGTCCCGCCTCGCAGGCTGGACGCATCACTGTTGCCCGGCAGGCGAACTTCGATATCGAATCTCTGGCCCTTCTTGACGAGCGGCGGCAAGTACGCCCGCACGATCACAACCGCCGTGGTGGGCGAGCGCAGGATTTGGTTCGGGTTCTGAATGCCCCGTCGCCTCATATCGTTGTAGATCTTCGTTCGGTACATCGAGATGGGCGGATCGCCGCCTGTGTTGTCCAACCCAGTTACCAGCCCGACGCCTTCGAGCGTAACGAGGTTCAAACCGGCAATTGTCGTGTAATCGCCGACGAACGGTGTTTGCACCGTCGTCTCGAATTCGTCGTCGAGTTCGTCTGAATCGGGGCTTTGCGATCGCATTTTAAGCGACTGACAACCAGCATTCAGGGCCAGAACGAGTGGCAGGAACAGCAGCCATCGCGCGTAATAAGAGAATCGCATGCGAGCAATGCTCTTTCTATGGACACGGCATCATTCCGTGGCATGCGCGAAAAATGGGCGCATTGCCGGAACAACGTCACGCCAAGTACTGTCTTGGGGGAATGTGCGTATCGATGTGGAGAGAGAGGAGGGATAAGTCGCGGAAGAATAGGTCGTTACCAACTCACGGTCAAGATGACTTCGAGAATCGCGGGAAATCTGAAAAGTTTATGGAAACTGTGTATCGCAGCAATCATTGACCGTGTGAATTCAATCGCGTAATCGACGGCGTGGATGGTTTGAGTAATCTCGGAGAGTGACCCGGCATCGCCATTGCGGTAAGTTGAGCTTCAACCGTGCAACACCCTCTTGAGAAATACCGTGCTTGTCGAGCACGAGCTTTCGCAGATGCCGCAGGCGATACAGATGACGCAGCCCTCTGTCGCTCACCTCTGTCAGACCAAGCTGCAGCGATTGAAGATTCGTCAACTTTCGCAGGTGCTTCAGGCCGTCGTCGGTCACGTGAGTGTTTTCGAGATTGAGTTCCGTAAGCTCGGTCAGTCCAGCAACATGTTCCAAACCCCGGTCACCGATTACAGTGCTTCCGAGTGAAAGCGATTCAAGCTGCGACAAGCCACGAAGATGTTCAAGACCATCGTCGCGAATTCGCGTTCGCCTTAGGCTGAGCCAACTGAGATTCGTTAAGCCCTTCAA
>CAUZVF010000238.1:0-7194 GCA_963582955.1 Planctomycetota bacterium | reverse complement strand
GCGTTGGCAACATCGATGCCCATCATGGTTCTGACATCCCCGACTTCATCGAATCGCTGACCAGAATTCGCGACAGTGATGTCGAATGGCTGTTGCCGAGCCACGGACCGCCGTTCCGCAACAACAAACAACTCCTGCAAATCGCGATCGACCGTCTCGACAAATACCAACACATGGCCGACTTTGGCACGTGCGCCGTCGATTGGCCGTTAATGGATGAATGGGAAGAAGAACTCGTCAAGGGCTTCGACCCGAACGCGAACTAGCACATAATTAAACGAAAGGCCGATGCAAGATTCGTTTAACGGCGAGCCGAAGGCGACAGCGTTTCATGGTAGGAATCATACGCCACACTCACCGACGCCTTCGGCTTGCCGTTAAACATTGCGATCGCCGGTTTTGGAGCCAACTTTTTCAATCGGAACACCACCATGCAAAGTCGAATCATTCTGTTGACGATCTCGCTTGTCGTTGTCGTGGGATGTGCGGAAAGCACGCCGTCGAATTCGTCGTCCGGAAATGGCAATTCTAATGCGGACAAATCCGCGCCGCTGGTACCCGGTTGGATTCAAGTCATCGCGGAATTGGACGGCGGTGGATTGCAACAAGAGGGGTTACGGGCAACTTCTGATGCGTTGCAAGCCCATCCGAATCTCCGCGGCATTTTCGCCATCAACGATCCGTCGGCACTGGGAGCCTGGAAAGCTTTGGAACAGGCGAAAAAACTCGACCAAGTCACCATCATCGGTTTCGACGGCCAATTGGAAGGCAAGCAAGCAATCCTGGAAGGCAAGATCTACGCCGACCCGATTCAGTTTCCTCGCAAGATGGCAGTCGTGACGGTTGAAAACATCGTCAAGTATCTGAACGGCGACAAGTTTCAAAAAGTGCAGTTGATCCCAACGGCCATCTACAAGAAAGAAGACGCCCTGAGTGATCCGGAATTGAAGGCACTCGAAAAAGGTGCCGCAGACGGCACCGATAAAGCTAAGGCCAAGGACAAAGACGAAGACGCCAAGCCCGACACCGCGACCGAGAACAGGGGAACGATCGGATATTCTGCGATGGAACTGAAGAACCCGTTCTTCAAAATCATCGCGGACAAGATTACCGAACAAGCTCGTAAGCAAGGCTACGACGTGGTCGTGAACGACGCCGAGCGTAGAGTCGACAACCAATCGAAACACATCGACAATTATATCGCTCAGTCGGTCACCGCGATCATCATCAATCCCGTCGACCGTGTCGCGATCGGCCCGGCGATCCGCAAGGCCAACGAAGCGGGAATTCCTGTCTTCACAAATGATCTGCAATGCGTGGCCAAGGACGTCAACATCGCCGGCCACATCGGCACCGACAATTTCCAAGGCGGTAAACTCGCCGGCCAGGCAATGATCGATGCTTTGGGCGAAGAAGGCGGCGAAGTTTTAGTGCTGCATTTCAAGCAGGCGAATTCTTGCGTTCTGCGAGTCCAAGGTTTCAACGAAGTCATCAACGCTCACAACAAGAAGTTGTCTGAGTGAGCCTTCCAGATACCATGACGCCAATGTCGACGACTCCCCGCAACATGACTTCGGCGTCTGATCCTCCACGGCAATCATCGCTGCTCCGCATGCGGGGAATCGACAAATCGTTTCCTGGAGTCCATGCCTTGGATTCCGTCAATCTCGATCTTCATTCCGGCGAAGTCCTCGCACTGCTGGGAGAAAACGGCGCCGGGAAGAGCACGCTGATCAAGATCCTGGGCGGAGCGCATCAACCCGACGCTGGTTCGATCAAAATCGACGGGCAACGTGTCGAGATTCATAACCCGCTCGATTCCCATCGGTGCGGCATCAGCATCATCTATCAGGAATTCAATCTCGTACCCGCCATGACGGCACGCGAGAACATCTTTCTTGGCCAAGAACCAGCGCGAGTCAGCTTTATTCCGGTTGCAAAAGAGTGGCGACGTGCCCGCGAGCTTTTCGAAAGAATCGGCGTACAACTCGAGCCCGATTTGCTGGTCCGTGACCTGACGGTTGCTCAGCAACAAATTGTCGAGATTGCCAAAGCATTGGCGATCGACGCCAAAATCATCGTGATGGATGAACCGACCGCCGCCCTTTCTCCGCCTGAAGTTGAAGGGCTGTTCCGAATCATCGGCGAGTTGAAAGCACAGGGGATTGGCATCGTCTACATCAGCCATCGCTTGAACGAAATCGCCGAGATTGCCGACCGAGTCACCGTGCTGCGTGACGGCGGATTGGTCGGAACAAAACCGATCGGCCAACTGACTCGCGAGACAATCATCGAAATGATGGTCGGCCGAAAGTTGGAAAATGAATTCCCGAAACGTGAAGGAAAACGCACCTTCACGCCGGGTCTTTCCGTCCGCAATCTGTCACGCGATTCGGCCGTGCGTGACGTGTCTTTCGAAGTCCAACGCGGCGAGATCGTCGCGCTGACGGGACTGGTCGGGGCCGGGCGTACCGAGACGGCTCGGCTGATTTTCGGTGCCGACCGGCGCGACACTGGGACAATCTCGCTCGACGGAAAACATCTCAATATTCGCAAACCTCGTGATGCCATCGCTGCCGGAATCTGTCTGCTAACCGAAGACCGCAAACATCAAGGACTTGTCTTGGTTCGTAGTGTGCTCGAAAACTTTGGTCTGCCCAACATGTCGCGATTCGCACCGCACGGGTTTATCCAGCGAGCCAACGAACACGCGGCGTTCGGTGGTTTCGTGGATCTGATCCAAATCAAGGTCGCTTCCCGTGATCAGCCGGCCGCCAGTCTTTCCGGAGGAAACCAGCAAAAGGTCGTGTTGGCGAAGTGGCTGGAACGCAACGCGGATGTCATCATCATTGACGAACCCACGCGTGGCATCGACGTCGGCGCGAAGTACGAGATTTACGTCTTGATGAACCGTCTGGCCGAACAGGGCAAGGCCATCTTGATGATCAGCAGCGAACTTTCCGAAGTTCTCGGTATGTCCGACCGGATCATCGTCATGCACGAAGGCCGCGTCACGGGAGAAATCACCGACATGGAATCGGCAACTCAAGAAATGATCATGAATCTGGCGGTGCAATGAAGCGCGCTAAGGACGTCATCTTCCGAAACGGCTCGGTCGTTGTGCTGATCTTGCTTTGCACGTATTACAGTTTCGTCACGATCGGCGAGCAGTTCCCCAACACGCCAGCCGCCGGCCGAGAACTGGCCGATACAATCATGGTCACTGTTGATGACAAACCGGCCGTGCTCGTGGTCACTCGGAATACGAGACAAGATCGTGCGTTTGCACAAGCCGTTGCCGAAAGGTTGGAGGAACAAGGAGCCATTGTTGTTGAAACGGTTCATGGTGAACCTTTCGATGCCAAAAGAGTGCTGAAACGAATCGGTTTGCAAAGGATCAAGCTCGACGCCATCGCAACGAACCACGCGGCCGCGCACTCATGGGGACCGCTGCGACCTGATAGCCTCGCCAAGATGGCTGACGAATTCCCGTCGCTGAAAAACGTGCAAGTCTTCGAACCGGAAAGCTACGTGTGGCCGAGTTTTCTGACACGCGAGAATCTGATCAACGTCATCAATCAGAACGCCGACATTGCCATCATCGCAATTGGAATGACGTTGGTCATCATCACGGCCGGCATCGACCTGAGCGTCGGCAGTTTGATGGCCTTGTCAGGCGTCATGACGGCCGTCGTGATTCAACAGAATGCAGGCGGGTCATCCGCGGGATGGATCGGCATCACGGGCGGATGCTTGGTCGGCATCGGGCTTTGCACTGTGTGCGGAGCCTTCAACGGCGTGATGGTGACGTGGTTTCGAGTGCCGGCGTTCGTCGTCACGTTGGGAATGATGATGGTTGCCCGCGGAGTCGCACTGATTATCGCGGTCCGGCACCACAGCGCGCTGACTGGCGGCGCGACCGAGGGCACGCCGGAAGCTGTCAAAATCGAGGCCACGTCGTTTTATTGGCTGGGAAGTGGCGAAATGCTGGGGATTCCCAATCCGATTGTGTTGATGCTGGCATTGTACGTAATCGCGCACATCGTGATGACGCGCACCTCGCTGGGCCGTTATATCTATGCGGTTGGCGGAAACCCCGAGGCAGCCCGCCTGTCGGGCGTTCCCGTTTTTGGCGTCCTGATTTTCGTATACGCCGTCGTCGCCGCCATGGCCGGTCTGGCCGGAATCGTCGACGCGTCCCGTTTCGAAGGCGGACGCCCCAACGCCGGCGAGTTATACGAATTGCAGGTCATCGCGGCCGTGGTCGTCGGCGGCACCAGCCTGGCCGGCGGCGAAGGCCGCATCTTCGGCACTTTGATTGGAGCGATGATCATTGCCGTGATCCAAAACGGCCTGAACATGGCAGGCGTCGCCAGCTATGAACAAAAAGTTGTCTTTGGCACACTGATTCTGGCTGCCGTGCTGCTCGACCGATTCAAGAAAATGGGCTGAGGACTTGAGCACATCAATTGACGTAGGACAAGTTTGTAACCTGTCGCGACAGGATGTAATCCTGTCCTACGGTGTGACACGCATGCGTGGGAATCGACGATGGCCGACCGAACCACGGCTCGCTCGCTCAGCAATCGATCGCGAACGGTGATGCCTTGGCATGGTTCGAACAGATTTACAAAAGACACTCTGTTGGCGAGCGGTGGGCGTAAGCCGACCGGTTTCAAGCGGCGATTCTGGAACCGCCGGGCTGACGCCCACCGCTCGCCTGAATAATCCGGATTAAGCCAGCTTGTCTCGAGGAATGATTTTGTGACCGAAGACTATTCAGATTCGATGCATGCGAAGCGTTCAATTCTCATTAGTTTGGCAGTCCCGCTGATCTTCTCTTGCGGAATGGCGTCGCCAAATCTCACTGCGGAAGATTGGCCTCAATGGCGCGGGCCGAATCGTGATGGAGTTTCTACAGAAACCGGCTTGTTGCAAGAGTGGCCGTCGGCGGGACCGAAAGTCAATTGGAACGCAAGTGGTCTGGGCATCGGGTATTCGAGCGTTGCGGCGAGCAACGGGCGTGTCTTCACAATCGGCAGGCACGATGACAAGACGTTTGCGTATGCGATCGACGCCGCCACGGGAAAGCAACTCTGGAAGACTCAGATTGGAACCACCACTCGTATCCCATGTTCGACTCCCATCGTTGACGGCGAGCGCGTGTATGTGCTTGATCCCGACGGTGATCTGGTATGCCTGAATGTCGCGACGGGCAAGATCATCTGGCGGCGACAGTTCCTGGATGAATTCGAAGGACGGATGATGTCGGGGCGTGGCTATGGCGAGACTCCGTTGGTCGACGGCGACAAGCTGATCTGCACTCCCGGCGGCACCGACGCGATGCTGGCGGCACTCGATAAGCTCACGGGCAAAACGATCTGGCAATCGAAAGTGCCGTCCTTCGGCGAGAAAGGTCGAGACGGAGCGGCATTTTCGTCAATCGTCGTGTCGAATGCTGCAGGGATTCGGCAATACGTTCAACTTGTCGGGCGCGGTTTGGTCGGAGTCGCCGCCAAAGACGGACGGTTCTTATGGGGGTACAACCGGATTTCGAACCAAACGGCCAATATCCCAACTCCGGTTGTTTACGGAAATCATGTCTTTGCCGCGAACGGTTACAACGCCGGCAGTGTGCTGCTGCAACTTCGCTCGGACGGAAACAGAGGTGTCACGGCGAACGAGATCTATTTTCTGAACGGCAGCCGGTTTCAAAACCACCACGGCGGGTACGTTCGAATCGGTGAGGCCATCTTTGGCGGGCATGGCAGCAACAATGGCTTGCCAACATGCGTCGAATTGATCACCGGCAAGATTTTGTGGAAGCGACGCGGCCCGGGCACGGGGTCGGCGGCCGTCGTCTATGCTGACGAACATCTCTATTTTCGATATCAGAACGGTGTGATGGCACTGATCGAAGCGACGACCGAGGCGTATCGGCTGAAAGGCTCGTTTGAAATCCCCGGAGCCGGCGGCGACAGTTGGTCGCATCCGGTTGTGGCGAACGGCAGACTGTTTCTACGTGAGAAGGACAATTTGTGGACGTACGACATATCCCGATCCGGCTCGTCGCCGATTGCAACAAAGCATACGGCAACACGACCGGCCGACGACCGTATCGTGCGGGCTCTGAAGGAAATAGGAGTCACTGTTGCGGCCCTCGCGCGTGACGGATCTTTTTCAAATTCAGACCAACAACCGCACGCGATGTACCGCTTTGTTAATTCAACCGTGACGAAACAAGACTCACAACGTTTGGTCACGCTCACAAACAAGCACTTTTTGAAAGACCGAACAATCGATGCCGCGATCCGGCAGCATCTAACGAATCTCGACGGACCGCTCATACTGAATCTTTCTGGTACCGCGGCTACCGATTCAACGATTCGGCAGTTGCGCGGTCTCGATCAAATCGCCGGTCTGAACTTCGAGCTCTGCAGTAATGTCACTAACGACGGGCTGAAGGATTTGTCCGGCCTGAAAAATCTCCGCGTCTTGATTCTTTCCGGAACGGCCATCAGTGATGCTGGGTTGCAACACCTTGTGCCATTGAAATCAGTCGAGGCGATCGATCTGGAAATCTGCGATTCCGTCACGGATGCCGGACTTGCTCATCTCGGACAAATGAAATCACTACGAGCGCTAAATGTCGGCAAGACGGGTTTCGAACCAGAACGGATTTCGGACATCGGACTGAAACATCTGGCCAACCTGCACCAACTCGTGATTTTGGACCTTCATGGCAACAACATTCGCGATGCCGGCCTGACGACGCTGCGACATTTTCCGAAGCTCACGGACTTGAACCTCAGCCGAACTTCGGTCACGGACAAGGGATTGCCGCATTTGCGTGAGCTGAAAAACCTACAGAATCTGGAGTTAGTCTACTCAGTCGGATTCGCCGGCCCGATGGTGACCGACACCGGACTCGCGCACCTGGCAGAGCTGCGGAAACTGAGTTCGCTGAATCTGATCGGAGCCAAAGTCACCGATGCCGGCCTGATTCACTTTGGCAAGTTGACGGAGCTCAAGAAGCTCTTCCTGGCAAACACGCGCGTGACGGATGATGGAGTCCGCCGGTTACAGCACGAACTCAAGAATTGCGACATCAGACGGTAAGTCCCTGCCGGACGGGCGACAGTAGGTCTCGCGAGCCGAGCGAGACCTTGGATGTGCCAATGCTCGGCCCAATTC
>CAUZVF010000237.1:0-7216 GCA_963582955.1 Planctomycetota bacterium | reverse complement strand
TCGTCGTTCGAGTAAACCCGCGCCGGAACGTGGCGCGCGGTCACCGACAATTCCAACTCGTCGACCCCCAACGGAAACGGATCAACGATGATCTTGTCGCGGCGGCAAGGGACGCACGCGAATGCTGTTTCGTGAGGAGACGTGACGTTGAAGGGTTGAGTTCGCTCGGCACAGCAGAGCCACAAACTTAACCGGTCAAAGAACTGAAGCCATCGAAAGCCGGTCTTCGACAACTTGTTGAAGTTCGCATGAGTTGTTGTGAATCCGGGGTTCGCCAACCACGCGAGTTGCTGGGTTCGCTGCTCGGAAAGAAACTGTTCGACAACTTCGACTTCGGCGGGATCGGCGACGCGTGATTCGTTTGTCTTTTCCGCCAACCAACAAAAGTGACGGCTGACCCAACTCCCGGCCAGCGACGATGTAGGATGTGATTCCAGGTGAGCCACGTAGAATTGGTCAACGACGTCGCCCGTCAGTTGTTGAACGAACCGGATGAGCCCAGCTTCCTCAAGCAGGGAAATCGTGCGATAGACCGTTGCCCGACCCACACGGAGCTGGGCCTCCGTGATCAGGTGGAATACACGTTCCGCCAAGAACGGAATACCGATCTTTGCGACAACATCGAGGACAACCTTGCGTTCGTCTGTCAGACTTTGACCTCTCAATTGTAAGAACTGTCGAAAGACCGAAGTCGCGCCAGTCAGGGGACTGTCGCCACGAGCACAAATATCGATGCTCTTCGACCAGATTTCAGTCGCGTCCCGCATCGGCATCTCGGTAAAGTTTCGCGGCCAGCCAAGATCGGGGTCGATTTGCGGAGCCGATTCCCAGTCGCGCCAACCGTCGTCGTGGTCGCGGATTGCCGGGACCAGAAGATCGGCCATCGGCAACGGGTCGACGTCGTCATTGCCCCACGCCGAAGCAATCTCGGCCGCCAGATGCGCGTGGTCGATCTGAGAGATCAGCAACCAATCGTCACCAGCATCGCGGCGGATCATTGCAACTCCTGCGTCAATCGGATGGAATCATTCGAATGTGGAATACACGGAATCATTTTGGGCAGAATCATTGAGGCTGCGCCATTGTGGGCTACGCAAAATGATTCTATCCACGATGATTCTGTAATCTCCCAAATTCATCCAGCATCAATGCCGTTCGACAGGAGATATCGCAATGCTGATTGCACGAAACTTGGTCTGTTGCTTTGTCGGTTGCCTCTGCACATTCATGATCTCCGCCGCGAACGCGGATGACGTCAACATTGCCAAGGCAGCCAAGAAGGTCAAACAAATTGTTGCCCATCGCGGAGCGAGCCTTGAGCGTCCGGAATGCACACTCGTCAGTTGCCGCCGGGCGATCGACGTCGGCGCGACAGCAATCGAGGTCGATGTGCGCACGTCGAAAGACGGCCATCTGGTCATTCTTCACGATCGAACATTGGACCGTACGACCGATGGCACGGGACCCGTCAACAAGAAGACTCTGGCCGAATTGAAAAAGCTCGACGCCGGAAGTTGGGTCAGCAAACGGTATCGGAACGAACGCATTCCAACGTTGCGCGAGGTCCTGAAAGTTTGCAAAGGAAAAACGGATGTCCTATTGGATCTGAAGGAATCAGGCGCCGAGTACGACAAGAAAGTTGTCAACGAAGTCAACAAATATGGCGATAGCGAGCAGATCGTCATCGGTGTCCGCAGTGTCGAACAGGCGCGACGGCTCCGTAAACTGCTACCAAAGGCGCGGCAGATCGGCTTGATTCCCGACACGAAATCGATCGAAGCTTTTGCCAAGGCCGGCGTCGAAACGATTCGGCTATGGCCAAAGTGGCTGACCGATAGCAGCCTCGTCGAACGAGTCCGCAAAGCCGGCGCAAAGCTTCATTTGAACGGCAGCACCGGCAAGCGCGACGAAGTCATCCCGCTCTTGAAACATGCCCCGGATTCATTGTCGAGCGACGATCCCAAACGTCTGATCCGTACATTGCGTGAATTGGCGGCAAGCGAAGTTTAACGGATTCACGTGTTTTTCATTTCGCGACAGGCCGATACAATGCGTCGCAGCCACGGGTCGGTTGTCTGCTCGGTGCCGGTGCATCGGCCAGTCTGCCGTGGTGCGGGAATTTGAATGCCGACGCAATTGGAACAGGAAATCACCGCGTTACCGGGCCTGATGCCATGCTTGCATCGGGCGAAAGGTTTCGCCGACATCTTGGCGTCTCTGAAGTCTGGTCAGAGTGCCGCGATCGACGGAGCCTGGGGATCAGCCTGCGCGTTGGCAACCTCGGCGGTGGTGCAAGAGTCGCCGCGGATGCTGGTTGTCGTGCTGCCGCGGCTGAACGAAGTCGATGAGTTCGCCGACGATTTGTCTGGTTTCCTCGGCGAAACACCGCCCATCTTTCCAGCGTGGGAAACGCTGCCGCGGGAAAACGACATGGCCGACGCCATCTTTGGCGGACGGCTCCGCATTCTGCGGGCGCTTGGCAATGCGACGCTGCCGCGAATTGTGGTCACCAGCATCCAGGCACTTTTGCAACCGGTGCCGAGTCGCGAAGAGCGGGCTCGGCGAACGCGTACGCTAAAAATCGGTGACGAAATCGATCCGGAAACACTGCTCGGCTGGCTTGTCGAGCAGGGCTTCGAGCGAGTCACGGGAATTCAGTTGCCGGGCGAATTCAGCATGCACGGCGGTATTGTCGACATCTTTGCTCCCGACGCATTCGACCCCGTTCGCATTGAATTCTTCGGTGACGAGATTGAATCGATCCGAACGTTTGACGTCGAAACGCAGCGCACGGTCGAGACGTTAGAGCAAATCGACATCACACTGGTCGCACCCGTCGGCAGCAAGACCGAAACACAAGATGCCACACCAGCGCGCGACCTCAGTGGAGAGCACTTTGTTGACTCAGTACCGGCCAACAGTTGGGTCGCGCTGATTGAACTCGACGAATTGGTTGCCGAGGGCCGCAACTATTTGTCTCGGCTCGACGATCCGCGCGGGATGTTCAGCGTCGACGCCACGCTGCAACGCTGCACGCAATTGCCGTCGGTCACGATCGCGCCACTGTCGGCCGACAGCATGGAAACAATGTGCCACCTTCAAATCGAGTCGATCGAACGGTTTACCGGGCCGAAGAGCGAAGTGTTGCAGGAATTGGAAACCGTCGTGGACAACGATGAACGCGTGCTGATCGCGTGTCACAACGAGGGTGAACAAGAACGGCTGACCGAACTGTTGAACGAATCGGGGCTTTCGCTGGCCGACCGCGTGCAATTATGCGTCGGACGCATGACTCGCGGTTTTCGCATGGTGTCGGAGAAGATTGTGGTTCTCAGCGATCACGAACTCTTCAGCCGCACTTACGTCCGCACGGTCAAACGGCGGCGGCGCATCGAGAGCCGCGCGATCGATAGTTTTCTCGATCTGAATGAAGGCGATCTGGTCGTGCATCTCACCAATGGAATCGGCCGATACCGCGGCATGAAACTGCTCACGAAAGACGAACAGGTCGAAGAGCACATGGTTCTGGAGTTTCGCGGACGCGTGCAAGTCTACGTCCCGGTCTCGCTGATCCATCTGGTTCAAAAGTACGTCGGCGGCGCGAAGTCGGCTCCCCAACTCTCGAAACTCGGCACGTCGTCGTGGTCAAAAAAGAAAGAACGAGTTGCCGAAGCGGTCACCGATATGGCGGCCGACATGATCCGCCTGCAGGCGGCGCGCGAGGCGAAACCAGGAATTGCCTTTCCGACCGACAGCCACTGGCAACAGGAATTCGACGCCGCGTTTCCCTATACCGAAACGCCCGACCAAATTAATGCGATTGCCGACTGCAAGGAAGACCTGGAACGGCCGCGTCCGATGGATCGGCTGATTTGCGGTGATGTGGGTTACGGCAAGACCGAAGTCGCGATGCGGGCCGCTTTCAAATGCATCGATGCCGGAAAGCAGGCCGCCATCCTGGTGCCGACCACCGTGCTTGCCGAACAACATTACCGCACAATCTCGGAACGCATGGCCGAATATCCGGTTACGATCGAGCGGCTGTCGCGATTCAAAACAAAGGCCGAACAACGCGTCATTTTGGAGGGCATGGAATCGGGAGCCATCGACTTGGTTGTCGGAACACACCGGCTGATCCAAAAGGACATCCGCTTCAAGGATTTGGGCATTCTGGTCATCGATGAAGAACAACGGTTCGGCGTCGAAGCTAAAGAAATGCTGAAACGAATGCGGTTGGAACTCGACGTATTGACGCTCAGCGCGACACCCATTCCGCGGACGTTGCACATGTCGCTGCTCGGTATCCGGGATATTTCGAACCTCGAAACGGCTCCGCAAGACCGCCTGCCGGTCGTCACGCGCGTTTGCCGCTTCGACGGCGAATTGATCCGGCAAGCGATCATCCGCGAGCTGAACCGCAACGGACAAGTTTTCTTCGTGCATAACCGCGTCTACAACATCCAATCCATTGCCGACCAGATTCGCTCGATCGTCCCCGAGGCCCAAGTCGACATCGCCCACGGCCAAATGCAGGGGCACCAATTGGAAGACGCAATGTTACGGTTCGTGTCGGGGAAAACGGACGTCCTCGTCTGCACTACGATTATCGAGAGCGGTGTCGACATTCCGAATGCGAACACGATCTTCATTCATCAGGCCAATATCTACGGGCTGGCCGACTTGCATCAACTGCGCGGCCGCGTTGGACGCTACAAGCATCGGGCCTATTGTTATTTGCTGTTGGAAGATGGCAAACCGATGACGGTCACAGCCACGAAGCGATTGAAGGCGATCGAAGAATACAGCGAATTGGGCGCCGGATTCAAAATTGCCATGCGTGATCTCGAAATTCGCGGGGCCGGCAACATTCTGGGGACTCAACAGAGCGGACATATCGCGTCCGTCGGATACGAACTGTATTGCCAATTGCTCGAAAATGCCGTGCGCGGGCTGAAGAACCAACCGCCGCGTCAACACAACCACGTCGCCATCGATTTGCCGATCTCGGCTTTCCTGCCAAACTCGTATGTTCCGCCAGGCCGCCAGAAGATCGAGGTCTATCGGAAATTGTCGCTCGTCAAAACATTCCCCGAGTTGGAAGACGTATCGAACGAACTGCGCGACCGATTCGGTCAGGTTCCCGAGGAAGCGTTGCGGCTGCTGGAGTTGAAAGAATTACAATTGCTGGCTCTGCGCTGGGGCGTCGTCGGAATCCACTTGGAAGACCGTTTTGTAGTCCTGCAATATCAGAATCCAGGCAGAATACGTGAATTGGCAAAGCGGTGCGGATCGGACCTGCGTATTGTCGATTCGCTGAATGCGTATCTGTTACTTCCCAACCGTCAGTTTCCGATAGATCAACTGTCGGGACTGCTGAAATCGGTGTTGCGGCTGGATTGATAGCGCCCGTATAATCCGCCGCTCATTTCCCAGCTCCGCACAGTATCACACTGTCGACACATCTACTTCTCTCACAGCCTTCCAATTTCCGGCCTCACAGGAAGTATCCTATGCGCAACCGATGGTTGATTGATCTGAACGCTGAAAGCGCCGCTCGGTGTCGAACGTCCGATTTACGGTTCAGAACAAACACGCTTAGCGTACGCAAGATCGCATTGAATTTGATTCTTGTAATCGCTATCGCGGGTTGCGAATCGACACGCACTGTCAAGATTGACAATCCCGTGATGCCACAGGCTCCACCACGGATGGGTGTCACCGGGAAACCGAAAACCCCGGCCGATTTCGCATACGTCAATCCTCCATTGAATCCGACCGTTGAAGGAGTCGAGCCGGGTGAAGAGATCGATCTGGCTGACTTCTCACCGAAGACGTTACCTGATTTCTCGCCCAAGAAATTCGCCGCCGCGAAACAGGACCTCGCCAAGCATCACCAGGTCGTTGCCAAGGTCAACGGCGAACCGATTTTCGCGTCCGAAATGCTGGAACGCTACTCCGCCGGTCTCGAGCGCGCCAAAAAGGAAGCACCGCCGGCGGAATTCGAAAAACTGCGTCGTGATCTGATCAAACGTGACTTGCCAAACCGGATTCAACGAAAAGTGATGGCACAATTGATGAAGTCGACGCTCAAGTCGGAACAATTGGAACCCTTCGAACAACACCTGGACCAACAGTTTCAAGTTGAAGTGAACCGGCTGATGAAGGAACTTAAGGTTCACACAAGAATTGAAGTCCAAGACACGCTTCGCAAGCAAGGCACATCGCTCGCAAGTCTTAGGGATGAATTCCTGGCTCAGCGGATGGCGACGGAATACATGGGCTCGAAGATGCAAATCAAGGAAAAGGTCACACGGCCTGACTTGGTCGCCTACTATCAAGAACATCTCGACGATTACGCCCTGCCGTCCCGCGTCAAGTGGCAACAGATTAAGTTCAACCATCGAAGCAATGGCGGAGAAGATGGTGCCAAACGGAAACTAAACGACGCGGTCGACGAACTGCGGGGCGGAGCCAGCTTTGCCGATGTGGCGAAAAAGTTTTCCAACGGTCCCAAAGCGCGAGAAGGTGGCCAATGGCCTTGGACTCAACGTGGCAGTCTGGCTGATTCGGGCTTGGAAAAGGCAATCTTCACTCAACCCATCAAAGAGCCGCGCATCGTCTTCAGCGAGAAAGCAATCCAGATCGTTCAAGTGCTGGAACGCGAAGACGCCGGCCGCACGCCCTTCGAAGACGTCCAAGCCGACATCGAGAAAACGCTTCTGCAGCAGATCCAGAAAAAAGCGAGCGACCGGGCCCTGAACGGCCTCTTCGAAACAGCCGTCATCGAAACCATTTTCGACGACGATCCGAAGTTTGTGAAGGCGCTGAAGCGCTAATCAAAAAACGGGAACAGCTTGCGGATTTCGGCGGGTGAAGGACGGCGGCCGTATTCGCAGATTTCGAACGCTTCGGCAAATTTGAATTCTTTGCCACGTTCCTCGCCGTACCAGCGGACCAATGCTTCGCGGTAGCGGTTCGCCACGCTACTCTGCCGGCGACTCCATCGTTCTTTCAGCCATTCCATACGCAGTTTGGGATCGTTGGGGACTCGGTCCATGCGCTCTTGGCTGCCGCCTGCTCCGCCTTCGTATGCCTGCGATACGAGTTCGTTGATCGCCTTCAGTTTTGTGTCGAATGAATCGTCGACGGCGACCGCAATGTCGGCTCGGAAAGGATACGGTTTCTGAAACCGATCGTCCGAGTACAGAAAAACGGG
>CAUZVF010000236.1:0-7223 GCA_963582955.1 Planctomycetota bacterium | reverse complement strand
TACAATCCCGTGAGAATCCATCAATCATTGGATTATCATTCCCCTAATGACTTCGAAGAAAAACACAACGCTAAACTAGCCGCCTAAAACCCGTTCCAGAGGTGTCCACTTTTACTGGGCTATCGCACTATTGTGATTTGAATGAAAAACCGGGCGTGCATTCCGGGAATTTTGTGAAAACAAACTGAAATTCTCACAAACACCCGAGAATTCCGGCAGTTCGAGCATTCGCCTGGGACTCTCTTTGCCTCGGATTCCATGGCGACGGGTGTGCGACGAAGATGAATCTTGTTGCGGTGGAACCTACAATGCGTCCTTCACACTCGAAACGGATTTCTCGGCTTCGCAACAAATCGGTCGTGGGGTCTTTTCACTGTTTCTACGTATCACCGGCGGCTAGCGCCCAATGGCACTCACTTTGGATTTCACCCTCCTTTGGGAGGGTCGCGAGAGACGAGCGGGGAGGGACGAGCGCTGCAATTTGACGCAAGACGATTGAATTCGATCAACCCTCCCCGGCCGCTACCGCGTCCGACCCTCCCAAGGGGAGGGTAAAGTGAGTGCCATTGGGCTAGCGCCGTGCCGCTCACTTTAGATGCAACATATGGGAAACCGTTGATGGGGGCCAGGAACCTAACGGTTCCCGCTAGCCTGGTATTTTGAGCTTCATTGCTCTTGGCTAGCGGGAACCGTGACGTTCCTGGCCAAAACGGATAACTGTCCAACTCGTCGTTTAACTTGACGAAACGATACCGTCGGTAAAGTGAGTGCCATTGGGCTTGCGCCGGCTAGTACCATTACGACCACTTTCAAAAGACCCCATTACCAACAACTCGTCTGGAACGGAACTTGGACCCGTTACACATTTCCATTCTGATTGCGGGCGGCTTCGCCTGCGGGTTCATCAACACGGTTGCCGGCAGCGGTTCGCTGATCACGCTGCCGTTGCTGATGATCTTGCTGCAGTTGGATGCCAGCGTCGCCAAGGTGGCCAACGTCGCGAACGGGACCAATCGTGTGGCAATCTTGTTGCAGAATGCCGTCGCTGTTGGCAGTTTTCGGCAGCAGAGGGTTCTCGACCTTCCAACGGGAATCAAACTTGCTGTTCCATCCGCACTCGGTGCCTTCGTTGGCGCCCTGGTCGCCGTCGAACTCGACGAAGTGATCATGCGACTGGTAATCGGTGTTTTGATGTTCGTCATGCTAATCGTCATTCTATTGCGTCCCAAACGATGGATGGAACAAAGCGAGACCCACGAATTCCGATTCAGTTGGAAACAGGTTGTGTTGTTTTTTGTCGTCGGTTTCTACGGAGGCTTCATTCAAGCGGGTGTGGGCGTGTTCCTGCTGCTGACGTTGGTCACGGCGAGTGGTTTTGATCTGGTCCGGGCGAACGCCGTGAAAGTTTTGATCGTGCTGTGTTTCACGATCATCGCCTTGCCAGTCTACGCGATTAACGGGCAGGTTCACTGGCAGTACGGATTAATTCTGTCGGTCGGAACGATGCTGGGTGCTTGGGTAGCTTCACGAATCGCCGTCAAGCGTGGAGTTGCGTTTGTGCGGTGGGCTCTGATCACAGTGATTGCTTGTTCGGGCGTGAAACTGTGCTGGGACTCGGTTTCCAGTCTTGTCAACAAACCTGTTAACCGAGCCCATTCAGTTCCCTCGACGGATTCCGTCAATACGGAATAGAATCCGGCATGTCGACCGAGAAGACCGAAGGAATCGTGATCAAGCAGACGGATTTCAGCGAGACCAGTCGCGTGGTCACGTTTTACACTCGCGATCACGGGAAAATCTCGACGGTTGCCAAAGGAGCACGCCGGCTGAAAGGGCCGTTCGAGGCTGCTATTGACCTGCTGGCGGCCTCTCGGATAGTCTTCATCCGCAAATCATCGTCCAGTCTGGACATATTGACGGAAGCTCAATTTATATCACGATTTAGGCCAAATGGTCGCAGCTTGGGCAGCCTGTATGGCGGCTATTATGTCGCTGAATTGCTGCTCGGTTTGACCGAAGAATACGATCCTCATCCCGTTCTTTATGACGAAGCCATCCGCGTTTTGGCGTGTCTGTCGGAAGACACCGACGAAAAACTGCCGGTCTTACGATTTGAACTCGTTACATTACGTGAAATTGGGCAACTTCCCTCGGTGGATGTGTGCCTTGTCTGTAACGAACCGGTTGAAAATGCTGGGACATATGCAATTTGGGTGACACAAGGTGGCTTGATTTGCCGTAATTGTCAAAAACAGGAATACAGCGGAAACAGAATCCAAGCGGGAACAATCGCCATTTTTCGACGCTTGGCGGGCGAGACCGAATCAGCCTGGAAGAACATCAAAATATCACCTCAGCAATTCAAGGAACTTCGAAAGATCTCGACCTCGGCGATCTGTCACGCGCTGGATCGGCGTCCCAAAATGCTCAGGTATCTTCAGAATTAGAAACAGACTTACAAATTGAGCAACACGGCTGGTAACGAGTCGTTTAACGGCAAGCGGGTGCGTTCCGCAGGTTTGTCGGCGCATGTATCGTTGGGAAAAGCCGTCGCCTTCGGCTTACCGTTAAACGATAGAAAAAAAATCTCCCTCCTCTCTCTTCACCTCTCCAAATCTCCTCACTTCAAGTCAGGTCAAGGATGACTCACTTGTCCTCCCACACAATACGATCAACGTGTCCGGGATCGTTCCGGCCACGGGTACTCTTCGTGATCGCGGTGTCGATTTGCGTCACGATGGCCGGTTGCCAGTCGACGCTGCGCAATATCCGAATGCCGTCGTGGAAGGGACCGCTGGATGTCTCGGAACTCAAGAGAGAACCGGAATCGCCGACGATTGACGATGTCCAAGGTCCGTTGCAGCGGATGATGCAGGCCAGATTCGTGAATCCCAGAAAGAAACTTGATCAGTCTCCGGCCGAGGCGGCCGCCGAGCGAGAGGAGTTCGATTCGGCGAAACAATTGTTCGACGCCGGTGAGTACGCGGCGTCCGAAAAAGCACTGAAGCGGTTTTCGAAAACTCACAAGATCAAGCATGCACTGCGGTCAACGAAAACGAGTTATCTCGCGAAGAGGCACTGTTTCTGCTGGCCGAGTCGCAGTTTCATCAAAAACGTTTTCCCAAAGCACAGGATAGTTACGAGTTGTTGATGAAGGCCTATCCGTCCTCGCGCTACATGGATAAGTCGACACATCGGCTATTTACGATTGCCCGCGACTGGCTCGGTTTTCCGGACTTTGCCACTGTTGGCGATGTCCAACAAGTGAACCTGGACGAACCGATGGAAAACGCGAAGGTCAAGCGTGAGAAACCGCCGCATTCGAACCCGATCCTTCCGAATCTGTTCGATCGCTCACGGCCCGTGTTCGATACGAATGGCCGGGCATTGCAGGCTCTCAAGGCCATTTGGCTGAACGACCCGACCGGCCCGCTCGCCGATGATGCTTTGATGCTGACGGCGAGCCACCATTTGCGGATCGGCAACCACATGGAAGCTTCTCGCAACTTCACGCTGTTGCGGGAAGAGTATCCGAAGAGCGAACATCTTCAGGCCGCGTTCACATTGGGTTCGCATGTCAAACTGATGTCGTACCAAGGCGCCGCCTACGATTCGAAAGTGTTGATGGACGCCGAGAAGCTGAAGCAGAGCACGCTGCGGTTGTTTCCCGATATTCGCGAACGGCAACGCATCGAGAAAGAACTCCGTTCAATCTACGAAGCCAAGGCCCAACGTGACTGGGAATTGGTCGTGTTCTACGGTCGCAAGAACAAGCCACGGGCTCAGGTCGTCTACTGCAAACAGATCCTTCGCAATTTCCCAGAATCCAGCTACGCGATGCGGGCTCAAGAGTTGCTATCGGAATTACACGGAACCGGCGCGGACACGGATATAAGTGCTGATTATGAAGAGCCGGCGACTCCGAGATTTGACGAGGAAGAAAGTCCGGCCAGCGTTCCGTTGCACGATCAGAGCGAACCCGGTAGATCGAATTTGTAACCGAGGCCCCGAGATGATCCCGATCCGCAATGCGTACGCAAGCCTTCTGATTGTGATTGGATTTACACTGGCGGCGAGTGGTTGCGGTTATGTTGTCGGTTCAACGTATCAGACGGAAGTCCGTACGATCGAAGTTCCAATCTTCACATCGGACTCGTTTCGTCGCGGCGTCGAATTCCAATTGACCGAGGCCGTTCAAAAGGAAATCAAAAAGCGGACTCCGTTTCGCATCGTCAAGGGTCCTGCCGCCGATACGCGGTTGACTGGCCATATCATTCAGATTCACAAGTACGTACTGGGCGAGACCGGCAACGACGACGCTCGTGAGCTGCAATTGACGTATGACGTCGAGGTCAGTTGGGAAGACGTGCGCACCGGACGCATCCTCGCGCAGCAACGCGTGCCGATCGCTCCCGATTTGGTACGTTTTCGCTCACAAGCCTCGTTCGCACCGGAAATCGGCCAATCGCTGGCGACGGCGAATCAAGCCGCCTTCGACCGCCTTGCCCGCCAAATCGTCAACATGATGGAAACGCCTTGGTGAGTCGAGGGACTAGGGACAAGAGTTGAGGAACAAGAGTCCGGGACCGAGAGTCCGGAGGCAAGAGTTGAGAACGGACCTGTGAGAGTTTAGAGTCAAAACATCTTCCCTTTTACCCTCGACCCTACGCTTTCGACCCTAGACTCTCGACCCTCCCCATGCGTCCTAACATTCTGTGGTATTGCACTGATCAGCAACGGTTCGACACGATTGCCGCGTTGGGGAATCGGTTTGTCGAGACGCCGACCCTTGATGCGTTGGTTGCCGATGGGACCGCGTTTACTCATGCCTATTGTCAAAGTCCGATCTGCACGCCCAGCCGTGCGAGTTTTATGACGGGGATGTACTCCAGCCGCGTTCACAATTGCCGCAACGGCAATGACGATTGGCCCGGACATCCGCCGTTGATTTCGAAGCTGTTGGCTAATTCTGGTTACGATTGCGGAATGGTGGGCAAGTTCCATCTGCAAAGTTCCGGACACCGTACGGAACCGCGGCTCGACGACGGCTATCGCTATTGGAAATTCAGCCACGCGCCACGCGATGATTGGCCCGAAGGGCACGACTACGCCGAGTGGGTGCGGGCACAAGGCGGGGATCTGAACGCGCTGCGAAACAATGACGAGCGCGTGCCTGCCGAATTGCATCAGACCAAGTGGACTTCGGATTGTGCGATCGAATTCCTCAATCAGGTACATGACGGCCCGTGGATGCTGACGTTGAATCCGTACGATCCGCATCCGCCGTTCATTCCGCCAAAATCTTACGCCGATCGCTTCGAACCGGAAGCCATGCCGGGCCCACATTTCCGCGAATCCGACATTGTGCAACAAGCGAAGCTGATCGGCATTGACTTTCAAACGGCTGGTAGGAATCCCGATGAGTTCGACGGAAAGAAACTACAAGCGTTGTACTACGCCATGATCGCGCAGATCGACGACCAGTTCGCCCGTATCTTGCAGTGTCTGGACGAGACTGGCCAGCGTGACAACACAGCCATCATTTTCCACAGCGACCACGGCGAGACGGTTGGAGATCACGGACTTCTGTACAAGGGATGCCGTTTCTATGAAGGTCTGGTGCGTGTGCCCTTGATCTTCTCTTGGCCGGGGCAGATTCAGACAAACTTGCGAAGCGACGCGCTGGTGGAATTGACGGACATGTCGGCGACGATTCTCGATCTGGCTGGAATCGCGCCGCCCGAGCAGATGCACGGCCGAAGTCTGCTGCCGATTCTACGTGGTGAGGTTTCGCCCGGCCATCATCGTGATTTTGTGCGTTGTGAATACTTTGACGCTCTGGATCCGCAATTCTATGTCGGCGACGGAGATCATTCGTTCGCGACAATGTACCGCGAGCGGCGGTACAAGCTGGTTGTGTACCACGGCCACAATCTCGGTGAACTCTACGACCTGGATTCCGATCCCTGGGAATTCAATAACCTGTGGGACAATCCCGAGCATCAGACGTTAAAGTGTGAGCTGTTGCACAAAAGCTTCGACGCAACCATGCTGTTGACAGTTGACGTCGGCGCGCGAAGAATCGCGCCCATGTAGGATTCGAACAGGAGCAACCGATGAAGAATGCAGCCATTAGATCGATCATCCTCTTTTCAGTCCTGGTAACGTCATCCATGTTGATTGCGGGCGAGGAACCGACGAATCACCGCAAACCGGCGAACGACGCCGAGCTGAAATACTGGCTGGAAAACATGGTCCGGCATCATGGATTCAGCCACGCGGAAGTTTCCAAGGCAACCGGATTAGAGAAAGCCGAGATCACCGCCGCGTTGGATCGGTTTGACATCAAACCGGCTTCAGCGCGCAAACGCGATGCCAAATCACGGATACTGGTCTTGCCATACCCCGGCGGCCGGCATCCGCGAATCGGATTCTTGGAAGGAGCGATCCGGCCGCAACGCGAGACGAAAGTCAGTGTGTTTACTCCGTGGAGCACTCCGGAACAACCGGATTACGTTGTTGTCGATGTTCCAGAAGCCATCTGGTCGAATCTTGGCCTGACATATCTGGCGCACACTCACGTACCGACCATCTGGACGAAACAGAATATCGAGATGGAGCGTAAAGAATGGAACCGCCGCGCCGACGGAACTTTCGACATCAAGCGAAGGTTGCCGAACGGCATTGAATTCGGCGCCAAAGTCATCCCGAAACGCGAAGCTGTTCACATGGAATTGTGGCTGAAGAACGGCACCAAGGAAAAGCTGTCCGACCTGCGCGTGCAAAACTGTGCCATGCTGAAAGCCGCCGATGGATTCAACCAACAAACCAAAGCCAATAAAGTCCTTCAAAAACCCTACACGGCCTGCCGGTCGGCCGACGGCCGTCGCTGGATCATCCTGGCTTGGGATCCTTGCCACCGTCCCTGGGCCAACGACAAATGTCCGTGCCTGCACTCGGACCCCAAGTTCCCTGACTGCAACCCCGGTGAAACAAAACACCTCAAAGGCTGGCTCTCGTTTTACGAGGGCGAAAACATCCAGGCCGAATTCAAACGCATCGATCAAACCGGCTGGAGACGTAAATAGAAGCAGTATTGAAACCAGGCAGCGTGACCGAGAGTCGCCTTTCGTTCCGCGAAAGCAGCGCATCTTTCGCGGAGCGAAAGGCGACAAACCGGGTTTGGAAACTGCTTTTCGTATCTCCGAAAGCACGGTTATTGA
>CAUZVF010000235.1:0-7229 GCA_963582955.1 Planctomycetota bacterium | reverse complement strand
CGAAATGACCTCACTTCGCCGTTTGAACATTGCCGGATCAGAAGTGACCGACGTGACACCACTGAAGAATCTGCAGTTAGATCGCTTGATTCTCACTCCGCATCGGATCAAAGCAGGCGTTGACGTGATCCGCAAGATGAAGAGTCTGAAGGCGCTTGACGTGTCCTTCGACGGAAACAAGAAACCGTCAAGTCCCACGGAATTCTGGAAAAAATATGACGGAAAATTCGCCGCAACAACGGATTAATCACACCGGGATTCACTCGCAAGGCGGCACGCAGGAAAACGACGCACCTGGCGAATTTAAGCAGTAGGGCAAGAATATGAAATGGCAAGAAAAAAAACGTGCGGGAACATATTCTTGCCATCTTATATTCTTGCCCTATCATTCTCGCATGAGTTGATTGCGGTGTCCTGTTCACCGCATTCACAAGATTCCGGTGAATTTGCCCCTAATCGCGCTAGTTAATCAAGATAAGACCTTGTATACTCCGATCCCGATGGGTAAGGCGTCAATCGGTACCATAAATGGATTTGTAGGTATTCTTGGCTGGGTTTGCGAGGAAAATCTAGCCAGGGAACGGATAGGAAGTCTGACGAATGCACCAGCGACACCCTCATCTTTCGATCGAAACAGTCGACGGCTCGGCGGAACGCACCAACAATTCTGTTGTGACGGCCGCCACGAAAGAGCGTCCCACGGAAAAGAGAAGCGGCACCTTGTTCAGCAAGCGAACCAATTCGTTATTGGGAGTGCAGGTTGTCTCGATTGGCTCGTATGTTCCCGACATCGTCGTCACGAATCAGGACTTGCAGGAACAGCGCGGTTTCGATCCTGATTGGATCAAGCAGCGGACGGGAATTCTGGAACGCCGTCACACTCCCGATGGGCAGGCCACGAGCGATCTGTGTACCGAAGCCGCTAAGCGCGCGATCCGAGCGGGCCGTGTTGATCCCGATGATATCGACTTGGTGCTGGTCGGTACTTTTTCACCTGACTACAACTGCCCGTCTACCGCATGTTTGGTTCAAGACCGGCTCGGATTGGATGCGCCCGCCGTCGACCTGCAGGCTGCGTGTTCCGGATTCATGTACGCGTTGGTCACGGGTGCTCAGTACGTTGCAACAGGCAACAGCAAGCTGGCTCTGGTAATTGGCGGCGACTGCAACAGCCGCATTATCGATCAGAACGACCGCCGGATCGCTCCGTTGTTTGGCGATGGTGCGGGCGCAGTCTTGCTAAGCCGTGGTGAACCGCACCAAGGACTAGTGTGTTACCAGATGGGAGCAGACGGCAGTGGCCGTTCGTTGCTCGAGATTCCGTGCGGTGGCACGAAGAATCCGATGACGGCGGACGATCTCAGTGCAGGACGCCAGTTTTTGCAAATGGATGGCCGCAACGTATTTAAGTGGGCCGTCCGGGCACTGACGGATACGATCGAGCTGATGTTGGAAAAAACCGGAATGAGCACGCACGACGTCGCGTTGTACGTCATTCACCAAGCCAATATTCGCATCATCAACTATGCGATGGAGCAACTTGGCATCCCTCCGGAAAAAGTGTTCAACAACCTGCACAAGTACGGCAACACATCGGCCGCTTCCATTCCGCTGGCGCTGGATGAAGCATTTCAGGCCGGCCGCATCAACCGCGGCGACACGATCTTAATGAGCGGTTTCGGTGCCGGTCTGACCTGGGGCACGTCGCTATTTCGTTGGTGAGACACGGTTCCACGGCTTCTGCACGGTGTCTCTTGCGGATCCGCGTCGATTCTGGCGTAATGAGTGCGCACGGCGATTTGTTGTAAGACGCACCAGAAAAACTTGCTTGCGACACCTGATGACCGGTGCGCTAAGCACGTTGAATCAACATTGTTTTGTGAGGCGATCCGATGAAGCTAGGACTGGTAACGTACTTGTGGGGTGCTCAATGGAATCTGCCGACGCTGATCAAAAACTGCGAAGCGACGGGCTTTGCCGGTGTCGAATTGCGGAGCACTCACCGGCATGGCGTCGAGGTCACGCTGACGAAAGCCGAACGCGCCGAAGTTCGAAAGCGGTTTGCTGATTCGAAAGTCGATTGTGTCGGGCTTGGATCGGCCTGCGAGTACCATAACGCGGATCATGGAATCGTCCAGCAAAATATTGAACTGACGAAGAAGTTCGTCGAACTCTCACACGATGTCGGTTCACGCGGCGTCAAAGTGCGTCCGAATGGTTTCGTCAAGGGTGTCGAGCGTCAAAAGACGATCGAACAAATCGCCACCGCATTGCTGGAATGCGGCAAGTTCGCCGCCCAGCATGACCAGGAGATCCGCGTCGAAGTCCACGGCCGCGGAACCAGCGATCCGGCCGTGATGAAGCAGATCATGGACCAGGCCGAACATCCCAACGTCAAAGCCTGTTGGAATTCCAACCCAGGAGACGCGATTAACGGTTCCGTCAAGCAGAATTTTGATCTGTTGAAGAACCGATTGGCGGAAACAGTTCACATTCACGATCTGTTTGACGAGAAGTATCCGTATCGCGAACTGTTCGGTTTGCTGCAAGCGGCCAAATTTGACGGCTATTGCCTTTCTGAAAGCCCCGCAACGCGCGATCCGCTGAAGGTAATGCGTTACTACAAAGCTTTGTACGAAGAACTAATTCGTCCGGCCAGACCACAAAAATGACGATTGATCAGCTTGGACCGTCTTCGCTTTTGCTGGAGTTGTCAGTGACCTCTTGATCTTCGTCACCTTTAGGCTTCGACTCTGGCGGATCTTCTGCTTCAGCCGCCTGTTCTCCATCAGCCGCATCCGGCGCAACTCGCGAGTCACTGTCATCATCGGTGATCATGGCCAGCAGTTCGTCTCGCGCTTTCTCGGGCGGAAGATAGACTTCGTCGAGTTCAATGGCGTCGTCGCTGTGCCGCAGCAGGAAGTAGATCACGGTCGCCGACGTCCAGAAAAAACTGTAGACGAATCCGACCAACAGCAACGAGACGGCATACAACCAATAGCCGACAATCGCCGAACCTTCATAGGACACGGCCGCGTCAGCGTCGACCACCGATGAACCGCCAAATAACGTGGGAACGGCATGCAGGATCGCGGCGGTTCGATCGGGGCCCATGCCCGTTGTGATGCTCCAAATTGCCAAGTGAACCATCAGTGCCGTGGCAAACCACACGAAAAAAATGGCGACCGAACTGTACATCATCGTCAAGACGATCAACCACGCGTAATACCATGGGCGGTCATAAATATAACTGTAGGACCGGCTGAGTCCGTCAAATCCATCGCTGCCTTCCACGCTGATTGTGGCAAACATCAGCGGCCAGCCCCCGGCAACACCAATGACCATCAACATCATGATAAAGCCGAAGAGCAACGGGAAGATGAACGCGACGCTCACGACAATGCCGCCGACAAACTCAATTCGACCGACAAAGCCGCCAAGCAGACAAATCAACCACAGCGCCCCGATTCCCGCCAATGGCAACAACGGAGCGGAAAGATACGACAGGAACCTTTTCCCGGCAAACGCCAGGGCGGCTTGCATTCCAATGCGTTCGTCGCGAGCGAATTGCACGGCGGCCATACGGCAGATTGCTCCGCCGAAGATTGACCACACGCATAGTCCCCACAGGAGCCGCGTCCACGCGTACGCCACTTCCGACCAGGGATTCTCGCCACGTTTCGCATGAAACAACACGATTGCCGGCTCGATCAAATCCTTAACCGGCCGTAGAATCAGCGACCAATTCGTCAACGCTCGCGAGATTGTTGACGCGGGTTGATCCAAAATGCCGCCCGCCGATTTCAGAATGTTGGTGGAACCGGTGCTGCCCATGTCGTAGCCCAGATCCGTTTCCCAGGGAGAAGGCGGCTTTTCATCAGGAGCAAACGGAAAATATGACATCAACTGATTGCCGCATGTCAGTGTCATCAAGCCCACGGCCGCCAAGCAAATTTTGCGGATGTCGATCGCGATTCCGAAAACTCGAAACAACTGAATCCAGGGAAAGATCCGGCGAAACTTCAAACTACTGATTTCCGTCAGCTTTTCTTGCATGTCCTACTCGGAATCAAAGCATTGGATCGAAGAAGTGACAACATCGCACAACTGATGATGGGCGGTCTGAACGCCAATCGGCGTCGAGAGTACAAATTGCCTCTCAGATCAACCACGCCGTGCGCGGCATTATAACCCGGATCATTCATGAACTTGTAGAAAGAATCGCGTTCTTTGAGTTTCCGGTGATGGAGTCTTTTCACCGTTTTGCAACTGTCAGCGGAAGGGCGCCCGCCCGGATTATTCAGGGACGACAAGGAGCGAAGATCCCGGCGCGGCAGAGCCGTAATCAAAGAATTCGCGCACGGTGTGCAAAATCTGACTGTTTGCAGTGTAAAGATTGTCTCTCCTAACTTCGCGCTCTTCGTTCCTCTGCGTTGCTTAAGAGAATGGAGAATGGAATAGAAACTGTTTGGTTGCGGCACGGCCGTGATGCGGGTTGGTGCTTGTCAATTCTTCGTATCGCAAAGATTGCTTGGCGCTGATGAGAAACCGCAACATCTTTCCAATCAAGCGAAAACGCGATAGACTGGTTGTCACTTACAGTTGCTCTGCAACCGGCTAATTCTTTCCAAAATCCTACCTGACGAGCGAACGAGGCCGTTCATGGAATCGCGTTGTACCGGGCCGATTCGTCGGCGTGAATTCTTGCAAGTCGGATCGCTCACACTTGGCGGTTTGACTCTGCCGCAAGTATTGGCTGGGCGAGCGGCCGCGGCCGAGACGTCGAAGGACACGTCGGTCATCCTGCTGTATCTGCATGGCGGTGCCTCGCAGTTGGAAACGTACGACCTCAAACCGGAAGCTCCCAGTTCGTATCGCAGCATTTTCGATCCGATTCCGAGCACAGTGCCGGGCATGGATCTTTGCGAGTTGTTCCCACTGCAAGCGAAACTTGCTGACAAGATCGCGTTGGTGCGTTCGTTGCACCACACGATGAGCAGCCACAGCGACGGCGGCATCGAGGTGTTGACCGGCAAAACTCCATCAAAGCCCGATCCGACTTCGCAATCGAAGAGCGAACATCCGGATTTCGGAGCCGTCGCCAGTAAGATTCGCGGAATGAACCAGCATGCCATTCCGCCTTACGTTTCGATTCCGAATCAGCTCTACATGGTTCGCCCGCAGTATGTCGGTTCGCATCACGCGCCGTTCGGTGTTGGCGATCCGTCGAGCAAAGCCTACAAGCCACCGCAACTGAACATCACGGGCGGCTTGAATGGCAAACACCTGGCAGACCGTCGTGCGCTGGTTTCTCAATTCGATCGATTCCGCAACGACGTCGACTTGAACAGCGATTTGCTGGGAACCGAGAAGTTCCGGGAACTCGCCTTTCGAATGCTGACGAGTCCCCAGGCTGCCGAAGCATTCAACATCCATAAAGAAGACGACAAACTACGGGACCGATACGGCCGCAACATTTGGGGACAGGGATGTTTGTTGGCTCGCCGGCTGGCCGAAGCCGGCACGGCCGTGACTTCGGTCTACATCAACACGCCCAAGAGCGGCCAGGAGTTCACGAACTGGGACGACCACATCATGAACGCCGGTCGGCCGGGTCATTTCGGCAAATACATGCGAGTTCGCTTGCCGTACCTCGACCAATGCCTGTCGGCGTTGATCGAAGACATTTACGATCGCGGCTTGGACAAGCAGATCATGGTCGTCGTGATGGGCGAATTCGGCCGCACGCCGCGTCTGAGCCACAACAGCACCGGCACCGGCCGCAATCACTGGCCGCAGTCCGCAACCGTGCTGCTGTCAGGCGGCGGTTTGAAAACCGGCCAAGTCGTCGGCGCGACAAATTCCAAGGCCGAATACCCGACCGAGCGGCCTTGCACTCCGAAAGACGTGCTCGCAACGGTCTATCGCCATTTGGGAATCGACTATCGCCACACATTCAACGATTATTCCGGACGCCCGATTCACATCCTGAGTGAAGGCGAACCGATTCGTGAGTTGATTTGAAGATGCGTTTCTGTCCTACGTTTTCCGAATAGTTGCAGTGATGTTAAATCTTGGTCAAACCTTGACTCGTGATTGCCAGAGTCTGACACGTCGCGAGATGATCCAAGTTGGTGCGTGTTCGGCATTGGGACTTGGGCTGCCGCACATCTTGGCGAATCAAGCCAATGCGGCTCAGAAAGCGGCGCCGGTGAAATCCGTTCTGTTGCTGTGGTTGTGGGGCGGGCCCAGCCATCATGAGACTTGGGATCCCAAACCGAAAGCACCGCTGAAGATTCGAGGATCGTATCGCCCGATTTCGACCGCCGTGCCGGGCACTCAGATTTGTGAATTGCTGCCGCGGTCGGCTCAGCGAGCCGACAAGTTCACGATCATCCGCACCATGGCTCACGAAATGAAAGACCATAATCAGGCCGGCACGGTGTC
The DNA here is from genome assembly GCA_963582955.1 of Planctomycetota bacterium. Lineage (GTDB taxonomy): Bacteria > Planctomycetota > Planctomycetia > Planctomycetales > Planctomycetaceae > CAUZVF01. The sequence continues at coordinate 782 of CAUZVF010000235.1, read as the reverse complement.
GTTGACGGGAAGCAAGAACGGGTCACGCGCGTCTGGAGCAATTCCGCTGCCGGGCCGAGTGCGTCCGGCGATGGGTTCGTTGACTTCGTATCTTGGACGCCGCCGGTCTCGCGATTGGCCGGCGTTCACTGTGATCGGACCTCGATGCAATGTCAGCGGCGCCGATCTGCGCGGGCAGGATTCCGGAATCCTCGGAGCCGCCCACGATCCGTTTCGCTTGGAAGGATTCAGCTTCGAACGCGGAGTTCCCATTCCTGAATCGCTGGAACCGATCGGTGAAGTCCCAACGCGCCGTCTCGATGACCGACGTCTTCTGCTGACGCAACTCGACGCATGGCAGCGGCAACTCGAACAGACTTCTCGCATCGGACGGTACGGCGAATTGCGGCAAAAAGCGTTTCAGCTGCTCACTTCATCGGGAGCCAAGCAGGCGCTGAACCTCGACGCGGAATCCGAATCACTGCGTGACGGCTATGGACGCACGATTTTCGGTCAAAACTGTTTGCTCGGACGCCGATTGATCGAGGCGGGGGTTCCGTTCGTGCAGATCAACTGGAGCAGCAACGCCGAAGACGAACAGCAGGGCGGCGACGGCGGTTGGGATCTGCACTACCGTCTATTCGAACGGATGCAAGACCGGTATTGCCCAATATTCGATCGCACGTTCGCGGCGTTGCTGGATGATCTTGACCAACGCGGTCTTTTGGACACGACGTTGGTACTGGCGATGGGCGAATTCGGCCGCAGTCCCGCGATCAGCCAGATCGGCGGCCGCGAGCATT
>CAUZVF010000234.1:0-7234 GCA_963582955.1 Planctomycetota bacterium | reverse complement strand
TTCTTCAGTCGTGATGCGAGCCGTCTCGGAACGCAGACGTTCCTCTTCCGCAACCTTGGCGGCATCGGCCTGTTCGCGAGCGGCAATGTTGGCGATTTCACGCTGCTGCTTCTCGACCGCTGCGACACGCTGTTTTTCGAGTTCCAGAATGGCTTCCTGAGCCTCGACGTCCTGTTTCTTCAGCGTCTTTTCCTTTTCACGTGTGAAATAGTTTTCCTTCACCTTTTCCGCAGCCGTCAGTTCAGTAATCTTCTTGATGCCTTCGGCATCAAGGATGTTTGTTGGGCTGAGCATCTCGAGTGGTGTCTGTTCCAAATAGTCGATGGCACAGTCATCCAGAACGTAACCGTTCAGATCCGTTCCGATGACCCGTAGGATCTGCTCTTTGAACTGGTCGCGTTCGATGTAAAGCTGCACGAAATCGAAGTTCTTGCCGACGGTCTTCAGGGCTTCCGAGAACTTGGCTTCGAACAATTCTTCCAATTTGCTCTGTTCGGAGGCACGTCGCGGCCCAATCGTTTCGGCAACCGTCTTAATGTCTTCGGTCTGATTGTTGACTCGGATGAAGAACGTGACTTTGATGTCGGCCCGCATGTTGTCCTGGCAAATCAAACCGTCTTCGCCATCGCGTGCAATCAAGATACGTTTGACGGAAAGGTCCATCACGTGTGCTTCTTGCACAAGTGGGATGACGACCATTCCACTACCGGTCTTAACGGCAAGGCCGCCCATTCCCGTGCGGATGATTGCTTCTTCGGGACCAGGTTTGCGGTAGAACTTCAAAACCACTACCACGAACCCGGCAAAGATGATGATTCCTACGACGATAGTGGTGATGATTTCTGGAGTTGTCATTTTCAAGCTCCCTGATTCGCTCGTTTGACGAAATAGAGGTTCTTATCTGGAGTAAAATCGATGATGACGGCCGTGTCACCTCTTGCGAGAGTCTCGTCGGACGTTCGCACGGACAATTTCAGCGGTGCTCCGTCGGTGGTGTATTCAAGTCTTTCGCGAGATTCGGTTCGACCACTTTGAAGCGGCCTCGCAACGGCTGAGTCACGAATTTCGTGATGATGGTGGCGATTCCGAAGTCTCTGAGTATCGCTTGCCCGTCGCTCATCCATTCAAAATTCGGATGCGGCGACGGGTAGTCAATTGATCTCGAAAGGATCCAGGCCGAGAGCGAGAAGATGCTGAACCACAGCATCAACGGCACACTGCCCAAATTCAAAAACCGTAACGGGATAAATCCCAGATCAAAGACCGACGGGGCGGCATCAATGTCGATATCGATGTCGAGATCAAAGTCGATCGTATCCAGGTCGACGGCTCCCAGCATGGCAAACAGCCAATAGGCGGAAGTCGTCAGTACCAAAATCGTTGCCGGCCAAGTCGGCCAAGAGAAACAGTTTTCGATCAGTTGTTCCACGAGAAATGCTCCCCTTAGACAACACGTTGCAAATATGCAACATGTTTTTGCGAAACTGAGTGAATAACGCCGATTAGCGCGGCCGGATCACGAAATTCTGGCGAAGTAATTGTGATAATTACGTTAGCGCAATTATGCCAAGACGACCGGTAAAAGCTATTAGAATCAATTTCGGAATTGGCAGGTGCGTGGTTACTTAAGAAAACGGGAACGAATTGGTTTCTGAATTTCAGTTGGGTACCACATCTTGCCGTTCAGGCAACGTGTGCGGCGCAGCCGCCGGAAATCATTCTACCACGATCAAGGCCAACATTCAGCACCGCAAAGCGTGTCGGTGAGCGCTCGTAGCGGAAACTGCTTTCAGCAAGTGATAGCGAGGTTTCCAGTCGCTGCGCCGCACGCCTTGCCTGAAGGGCATGACGTGGTACCCTCTAGGTTTCGTGTGCGCGGAAATGACAAGTCTCAGCAAATCGCTTGGAATAATGGCATGAGCGGCAATCCTGGAATGGTCGTTTTGGTACTCGCAGCTTGGTGGGCCGGACAATTAAATTGTTCGCTCGCCGCGGATTTCAATTGTTCGCTCGCTGCGGAGTTGAATTGTTCGCCTGCCGTGGAGTCTAGTCCCGGAGGGACGGCAGCGAATAGCCTGGGGCGTAAGCCCCAGGGACTCGGGACAAACTTGTCAGCGCGAGCCCAGGAGGGGCGGCATCGCCATCAACCATCGGTCCGATGTCGCCCCTCCGGGGCTCAGCATAGGGAATCAACCTGCTACCTGGGGCTTACGCCCCAAGCTACTCGCTGCCGCCGCTCCGCGGCTAAACACGAGACAACAACGAAAATCGCAACAACAACCAACGCCGACTGGGTGTTTCTGAACGGCAAGGTTTTGACGCTCGATCGGCAAAATCGAGTCGTCCAAGCGATTGCAATCCGATCAAACACCGTCCTTGATGTCGGAAGCGATGCGGAGATCCGAAAACACATCGGAACGAAAACGAAAGTCGTCGATCTGAAGGGCAAGACGATCGTACCGGGTTTCATCGCCACGCACTGTCATGCGATCGGAGTTGGCCTGAATTCGCTGCAAGGACCATTCATCGAACTAACATCGATCGCCGAAATCCAGAAATGGCTCCGCGAGAAAGCCAAACTGATTCCGGAGGGCCGATGGATTAGAGTGCCCCGCGCCGACATCACTCGGCTCAAAGAGCGGCGGCATCCGACTCCGGCTGAACTCGACGCGGCGTGTTCCACGCATCCGGTGATCTTCAACGCGGCGCGGAAGAATGTGCTGAATTCGTTAGGCTTCCGGATGGCGGGGATCACCGACGAGACGAAACAAGTGCCGGGCGGCATCGTCGTCCGCGATTCGGCGGGAAAACCACGCATGATCGCGGGCGGTGACGGGCATCTCAGGAAGTTCATGCCGCGCCCGCAATTCACGAATGAAGAAAAACTCGCCGCATTGAAGAAGGTCTTGCAAAAGTACAACGAGTCCGGCATCACCAGTGTTTTCGAACGAGCGACCAACATCGACGGATACCGTCTCTATCGCGCACTGCGTGAAAAGGACGAGTTAACAGTGCGGTCGACGCTCACCATCCGGCAACAATTCAAAACCGGAGAACAGGTCACCGCGTTCACGAAAAAGCTGGGAATGAAAACAGGCGACGGAGATGACTGGATTCGCATCGGGCCGCTGAAGATCACGGTCGACGGCGGCATTCACTGGGGCACGACTCGTCTGCGAGAACCCTACGGGCCGAAGCGCATCAAGTTCTACGCGCTGGAAGGCATTGAAGACGAAAGCTATCGCGGCAACCTGAGCTATTCCGTCGCGCAAATGACCGACATCTTCGAAGCCGGACATCGGCAGGGCTGGCAAATGTGCTGTCACGTGACGGGCGATGCCGGCGTCGACCGCGTGCTGGATGCACTGGAAGCCGTCAACGGCAAGTTTCCGATCACGAATCGCCGTTTCACGCTGACGCATGCGTATTTCCCGGCAATCGATGCGATCGCGCGCGCCAGCAAACTCGGAGTCTGTGTCGACACACAAGCATCACTTTATTACAAGGACTCGGACGCGATCGCAGAAATTTATGGTGCTGACTGGGCCGAACGATTTATCGGTCTCGGTGACTGGGTCCGCGGCGGAATCCCAACGGCTATCAACGGCGACCACATGATCGGTCTCGATCCGAATCGATCCATGAACGCCTACAATCCGTTTTTGATGTTGCACGTTGCCGTCACGCGGAAAAACAGAAGCGGCCACGTTTATGGAATTCACCAACGGCTAACACGAATCGAAGCCCTACGCTGTTTGACCAGCACGGCGGCTTATCTGAGTTTCGATGAAAAGAAGAAGGGCACGCTTGAGCCGGGCAAGTTTGCGGATCTCGTTATTTTTGACCGCGATTACGAAAAGTGTCCGGAGGAAGAAATTCTTCACATGAAAGTTTTGACAACGATGGTGGATGGAAAAGTCGTTTTTCAACGCAACAACACGAGGTCACGGCAAAAGTAGGTCTCGCGAGCCGAGTGAGACCAAAAACCATCGACGACTTTTTGTTTTTCGAAGTCCCGCTCGGCTCGCGGGACCTACTACGCGCTGTCGTATCAGGAAACCCCAAATGCGAGTCATCGTCACCGGCGGAGCTGGTTTTATTGGAAGCCACATTGTCGACGCTTTGCTGTCGCGCGGGCATCAGCCGTTTGTCGTCGACGATCTTTCTTCCGGTCGGCGTGAGAACGTACCGGATTCCGTGCCGTTGTTTGAGGTCGACATTTGCGACCGTGACGGGCTCTCGTCAGTCTTCGATGAAGTCAAACCCGATGCTGTCTGCCACCAAGCCGCTCAGATGTCGGTCAGCGTCTCCGTGCGTGAACCGGCTCAGGATGCCCAAGTCAACGTCTTGGGCCTGTTGAACGTGTTTGACAGTGCCGTCCGAGTCGGCTCGCAACGGATCGTCATCGCGGCATCCGGCGGAGTTCTTTACGGCGATGTTTCTGAACCGGCCGAGGAAACTCACACGGCAGCGCCCATCTCACCCTACGGCATCAGCAAATGGGTCGGCGAAAAATATCTCGAATTCTACACGGCTGCGAAAGACGTCAAAGGCATCGCGCTGCGTTATTCAAACGTGTATGGTCCACGGCAAAATCCGCATGGCGAGGCGGGAGTCGTCGCCATTTTCAGCCAGATGATGTTGGCCGGCAATGCGCCGACGATTCACGGTGACGGAAGCAACGTCCGCGATTACGTCTACGTCGGCGACGTGGCGCACGCCAATATTTTGGCTCTCGAATCCGATATCTCCGACGAGTTCGTGGCATTGAACATCGGCACCGCGCAACCCACGGACGTGAACATGCTTGTCTCGATCATTCAACAAAACTGCCAGAGTTGTTGGGAACAATCCGGGAAAACCAGCCAAGTGCCGCAGGCCGTTCACGGCCCGCCACGTGACGGCGACTTGCAATCGAGCCTCATTTCGAGCAGGAAGATTGCCGAATTGATGAACTGGACGCCGAAAACAACCATCGCCGACGGACTGAAGCAGACGGTCGAGTGGTTTTCGGATCAGACTAACGAGTCCAATTAGTCGGATCAGTCGCTACACTGGAATGGCAATCAATCGGTCTTTGAATTGTACCCCCACCGACCCCGTGTCGGTGGAAAGATGACTTGAGCGCTACCTTTGTAGCACTTCAGTCACGCTTCCACCGACGCGGGGTCGGTGGGGGTTAGATGAACAAGTCCGGGGTCGGTGGATTTGCCAGCGCAGTCTTTCAACTCGAACAAACGCAATGCAAACAATTTTAGTTACCGGCGGTGCGGGATTTCTGGGCAGCCACCTTTGCGATCGTCTGATCGCTCGCGGCGACAAAGTGATTTGTGTCGACAATTTTTTCACCGGTCGCAAACAAAACATCGCCCACTTAATCGAGAATCCTCAGTTCGAACTGATCGAGCACGATATCGTGCAGCCGTTGTATGTCGAAATCGATCAGATTTACAACCTGGCGTGTCCGGCGTCGCCGGTGGCCTATCAATTCAACCCGATCAAAACGATCAAGACATCGACAGTCGGAATGGTGAACATTCTGGGTCTGGCAAAACGATGCCAAGCCCGCGTGTTGCAAGCGTCAACGTCGGAAGTCTATGGAGATCCGCAGGTTCATCCTCAGACGGAAGATTATTGGGGACATGTCAATCCGATTGGCCCACGCAGTTGTTACGACGAAGGCAAACGCATCGCCGAATCGTTGTGCGTGAATTATGAATTGGCTCACGGATTGGAAATCCGGCTGATCCGAATCTTCAACACGTATGGGCCGCGGATGGATCCCGACGACGGCCGCGTGATCTCGAACTTCATCGTGCAGGCTTTGAAGGGCGAGCCGTTGACGGTTTATGGCGACGGGCAGCAGACGCGTTCGTTCTGTTTCGTTGCCGATTTGATCGAAGGCATGATGCGGCTGATGGACCATCCCGACTCGGTCGGCCCGGTCAACATCGGCAACCCGGTCGAACGCACAATGCTGGATTTGGCCGAATCGGTCCTTAGAGCGACAAGCTCGCAGTCAAAAATTGAGCATGTCGGCTTGCCGAAGGATGATCCAAAACAGCGCTGCCCGAACATTTCGAAAGCTCAGTCGATTTTGGGCTGGTCACCACAGGTCGATCTGGAAGGCGGGTTGAAGGATACGGTTGCCTATTATCGCGACCTGTTGGCACAAACGTGACGTACCGGTGATCAACCACGCGAATTTCATTTCGCGGCGAATTGCCGGTCTTTGCGCAACCAAATGGTTGATTGTTCTGAAAGCCAATATCACACATCGGCGCTTTCGGCGCTCAGAATGAACAATCATTGGTTGCGCGTGGTGACGCGGACGTATTGGCATTTGCCGTTCGAGAGCCGATCGACGTTATTTGTCAGATCGTGCGCGCCGCCCAGAATCACCACGGCGGTTCCGGATGACTTTAACAGGTATCGCACTTGCGCGTCTTCGCGAGATTCAATCGTCCTGGCCGAAACTCGACGGAGCGAACCGTCCGCTGCCCGTGGATTCGACTGCTCCAACCCCGAATGAGTGTCCAACGGGCGGACGTCCTTTAATTCACCGCTCATCAGTAATCGTCCCGCTGCTCCGATCTGAAGAAGATCTGACTGATAGTCTTTCAAGACGCGCTTCAATTTCAATTCGATTTGTGTAATGTTCTTGATTCTCGCGGAGTTTTCTTCCGCGGATTGCTGGAATTCCATTCGCAGCAATTCGAGTTCTTGGATATTGAATTTGATCTCGGATAGCGACTTTTCAAGCTGCCGCAACGAGCGGATCTTTGCCCGATACAGCGGCAATTCGTCTTCGATCAGTCCTTCATAGTAAACCGTCTTCAGACCGTGCTTTCGAATCAGCCGCCGCAATAGTCTGATTTGCTCCGCCTGAACGGATTCGACTTCGCCCAGAAACTCTTGATAAGCCTCATCGATTGCCGATTGTTTGGCCGAGGCGCCATTGATCTGACGGAACTCGGCCGCGAACAAATCCTTGGGGAGAAAATGCCAGTTACGGATGTGGATAATCCGGTGAGTGAACTGTTGTTGCCGCGAGCGAGTTGCACGGACCGAATCAACTTCACGAGACTCGCGCAGAATTGTCTCGGCGGGAAAACTCAAACTGTGGATATCGTTAGCCGCTTTGTCCGTCGAGCCTGACGATGGTCCCGTCCGACTTGTTGGAACGCGCTGGTCGCTCGCGACGGCAATCGAACATAGACTGATCAAAAGCGTT
>CAUZVF010000233.1:0-7247 GCA_963582955.1 Planctomycetota bacterium | reverse complement strand
TCGTCCAGCGAAACGGTAACAGGAGGGATCGCCATCACCGCGTGCGCCCCACATTCTTCGGCATGCCGCGAGAAATCTCGCGCTGCGTGGCTCGATTCGGCACCGACACTGATGATCACGGCGCCTCGGTCGCATCCGATTCTGCAAGCGTGCGCAGCTAAGTTCGTCCGTTCGTCCGTCGAAAGCCGCAACACTTCTGAAACCATTGCCATCACGATTCCGTCGACGCCGCACTCTTGAAACAGCCAATCGATCTCGCACGTCAGCGTTTCGAAGTCGATCGATTCATCGTTGTGGAATGGAGTCTGAAAGACGGTCAACACTCCGCGCAGCTCGTCGGTTGTGTTTGCTTCCATCATGTGGAGTCCTTGAACTCAATTCATCGCTGTGCGGCGACTCGGGTACCACGTCTTGCCGTTCAGGCAAGGCGTGCGGCGTAGCCGCTGGAAATCGCTCGGGCACGATGGGAGCCACATTGCGGCTTTGACGGTTTCTCGTTCGGTGGAAAGAGCAGTCGCGGCGGACATTGGTTTCAACCAACGAAAGAGCAGTTTCCGGTCGCTGCGCGACACGCCTTGCCTGAACGGCAAGACGTGGTACCCATCATGATATCTTTCTGGAAATCAATTCATTCCCATTTCCAAATTTGTGTCGTCATTACGTCAGATTCCAGAAGGACGGTCACGTACAAGAATTCTACACGAGGACATGCTAGCACCACTGAATTTCGACGGTCATCCCGTTCTCGAATGGACGACGGCCATCAGGTTTGGCACAATGCATCAAAGACTTCTCATGCGAATTCTACAAGGGACGACCGATGCTCCATCGCCGTGATGCCATGATCCGATTGGGACAAGTTGGGCTAAGCGGCCTGACATTACCGGCGTTGCTGAGTTCCGAACGATCGGCCGTCGCGGCAACTCGGCCGGCGCATTTAAGACCATCCGGCGGGCGGGCGAAGTCGTGTATTTTGATTTATCTGTGGGGCGGTCCGCCGCAGATGGATATGTGGGACCCGAATCCGCAAGCGGCCGAGGGGATTCGTAGCCACTTTAATCCGATCAACACTGTTGTGCCGGGAATTGACGTCTCGGAAGAGATGCCGTTGTTTGCGAAATATGCCGATCAAACGGCCATCATCAGGACGGTGTCGCACGACAGCAACTCGCACGAGCCGTCGGTCTATCGCAGCCTGACCGGGCACAAGAACCCATCGCTGCGTGTTCCACGCAATCACCGCAACCGCTCGGACGCACCCAACATCGGTTCGGTCGTTTCCGCGTTTGCCCAACAACAGGGAATGCCGGCTTCGGTGACGATTCCGCGTCCGATTGGTCACGAAGGAGTCACCTATTCGGGGACGTACGCGGGATACCTCGGCGCACGTCACGATCCCATGGAAGTCGAAGCGGCGGGCGAGTCAAAATCCGGAGCGGCTCATTCGTTGGCGCTGCCGGCGGAAATCACTGAACCACGCCTGTTGGCGCGACGCGGATTGCTCGACGTGGTCGAAGAACAAGATCAGCGATTTCAAACCGAACCCGCGGCACGCGGATTCGACGATTTTCGAGAACAAGCCTTCAGCATGCTGTCGTCTCCGGCGGCCAAGCGAGCGTTCAATATCGACTTGGAAGACGACCGTACTCGCGACCGATACGGCCGTACGGAATGGGGCGAGAGCATTCTGATGGCGCGACGGTTGATCGAGGCGGGCGTGCGATTGGTGACGATTTCGTGGATGTACATTCAAAAAAGTGGCAACGTGGCCAACATTTGGGACAATCATGGCCCCTTCGAAGGACTGACCGGGTATGGCATGTTGAAGGCCAAATACGGCCTGCCAACACTCGATCGCGGCTTCGCGGCGTTGATGGATGATTTGCGCGACAGCGGCCTGCTGGATGAAACGCTAATCGCCATGTACGGCGAATTCGGGCGGACCCCGAAAATCAACAAGAACCAAGGCCGCGACCATTGGGGAGCTTGCCAGTCGGCTGTCTTGACCGGTGGTGGAATCGGAGGCGGACAAGTCTATGGAACGACGGACCGCGACTCGGCTTATCCGACTTCGAAACCAGTCTCACCCGAAGATCTGTTGGCCACCATCTATCACTCACTAGGAATCGCGCCGGAATCGGAAGTCTTCGACCAACTTAGCCGGCCGCACCGCGTTGTTGAAGGAAAGCCGCTGCTGGAATTATTCGCGTAGCGAGAGTAGGTTTCGCGAGCCGAACGAGATTTTCGAAACTTCCAAATCAGCCTGTTACTGGGTCCCGCGGGGACTACTTGGCACCTGATTCCAAATGACGATTTCATCGCATCGAATTTCACGGCGCCGTTATCTGCAAGCTGGCTCGTCGTTGATGGCGGGACTGGCGGGCGGAATGTTCGACCATCGCGCGGTCGGATGGGAGACGCCGGCCGCTCCGTCGAACGGGAATTCATGCGTATTCATATTTCTGTTCGGTGGTCCCAGCCACATTGACCTGTGGGACATGAAACCCAATGCGCCGGCCGAAATCCGTGGCGACTTCCAGCCAGTGTCCACCAAGGTTCCGGGAATCCACATCTGCGAGCATCTGCCGTTGATGGCACAGCAGATGGACAAGTTCTGTCTGTTGCGATCCACAACGCACCACATGCCCGTCCACGGTCCGGCGTGCAGTGAGGTCTACACGGGCCGTGAATATTTCGGACCACCAGTCACCGATCAGGCAACGCCGCAGGACTGGCCGTCGTTGACGTCGCTTGTCACGCGATTTGGTCCGCAGCGATCAGGCCTGCCCAACACGGTCGTCTTGCCGTGGTACACGCAATTCGTCGGCCAGGACCGGCGCATCGCCGGGCAAACCGGCGCGCGGATGGGCGAGCAATTCAACCCGTTTCTCGTTCAGAGCGACGTTTCCGATCCGAAATTCGAAGTGCAAGGGCTGCGACGCCCCGACGACGTCACGGATCGGCGTTTTCAGCAGCGCCGGCAACTCTTTCAAACGATGCAATCGACGGGGCGCCGCGTCATCGAACGAACTCAATCTGTCGACCTGATCGACGGTCATTATCAAAAAGCCCTGTCGATGATCGGCAATTCGCAAGCCGCCGTTGCGTTCGACTTACAACGTGAGCCGCCGAAGCTGCGCGATCGATACGGAAGAACTCGATTTGGCCAAAGCCTGTTATTAGCCCGCCGGCTGATCGAAGCGGGGGTCTCGTTGGTCAATGTCAACTGGGACGACAACCACAAAGACGACAAAGTCTCACCGCACTGGGATACTCACGTCGAGAATTTCCCAAAGCTGAAGGACCGGTTGGCACCGCCGTTCGACCGCGCGTTTTCAGCGTTTGTCGCCGACATGCACGAGCGTGGATTGCTCGAAAAGACGATGGTCGTGGCGTTGGGCGAGTTCGGCCGCACTCCAAAAATCGGAGCCATCACACAGAACGGCATGACCAAGAAAACCGGCCGAGACCATTGGCCGCACGCCTTCACAACACTGGCGGCCGGCGGACCCGTCCGTGGCGGCCAAGCCTACGGCTCAACCGTCGGCATGGGTGGCTATGTCAAAACCAATCCCGTGACTCCCGCCGATCTGACAGCCACGATTCTGAAACATCTCGGCATCGACAGGTCGTTGCAATACGCCGACCAATTCTTGCAGGTTGAGCAACGGCTATGCATCGGGAAACCAGTTGAAGATCTCGCCTGACGTAAGAACCACCAGCCGAGCCGTTTCATCACCGCAATCTGATAGGGATGGGATAGATCGCAGATGTCATCAACGAAAACGTGCTGGAATTCGTCGATGTCAATCACAACCCTCTCGCGTTTCGCAACGAGCACTTTGCTGGAGTATCCCGATATGCGAATCCTTCATTCGATAATTCCCGTAAGATTCTCGGCAATCGTTCTCGCACTCATTGTTTTCGTCGCAACAAACGATGCGTTTGGGCAAACAACTGACTCGGCTGTGGAAACTCGCGGTCCTGTCTCGCTTCGGAATTTTGAAACGTGCCGGCAGGCTCTTGACGTCGCTTTGCTGGCGGCTGAGAACGGAATGCATGATCTGTCGTTGCGGGCTGTCAGTGAAGCGTTGTCCGGCGGACCTCCGATTGATCCGATCAAGATTCAGGCATCCGGGATCGCAACGGCATCAGCTTCGAATCAAACCGATGCGATGCGTAGTCGGATGGAACCCATTCGCCTGTCGCTCGTGAAACTGACCGACCGTTGGCAAACGCACAACGTTGATCCCGTCCGGGTTTTCCAGACATTGGCCGATGTTGTGCTGCCGCCAGGACGTCCGCAAGAAATGTTTTTGTATGAAGCCGTCGTAAATCCATCGGCAAAACAAGCACCGGCCAATCTGGGCAAGCAGTTGATTCGCTGGGCTCAAAAAGCGGATCGGTTGGATGAATTGAAAAAACGCGTCGCGGCGAAACTCTCGCAACCACGGTCACGGCTGCAGGCGCACGTGATGCAGGCGGAACTCGCGTTGCTCACGCGGGATCACGAGGTGATCGTTGAATCGCTGACGGAATTGAAAAAACATCTCGCCGGGAATTCCGTCAGCACGTATTGGGAACTCGCGCTGCACGTTGCCTTGCCGGCTTTGGATAATCCCAAGTCCGAGACAGCCGCATTGCCGATTGTCGAGAACGCCGCCGAAAGCCTGTCAAGCAAGGACCAAAATAAATCGGGAGAATTGTTGATCCGTTGTTCGCGAACCTACTTCCGCATCGGCAAGCCGGAAGAAGCGCGGCGGGTGCTTGACCGTTTTTTGCAAGTTCATCAACAAAACAATACGCGGTATTCAGGAACTTACGGACTCCATTTGCGTAAGCAACAGTTGGCTCGCGTGGCTCGCAAGTTGATTCGCGGTGAGCAATTCAAGCCGGCGTTGGACATGCTGGGACGGGCCTCGGATTTTGACGTTTCTGAGTACAGTTCGTCAGGCACAATCGACGCCAACGCCGCGGCCGCCTTTGTGCGATTAGCGCTGCAGCTTCCCGTTGAGGAACGATTCAATGCGCTACGGGAATGGACGTTGCCGACTGGTAAACGCAAGAACGTCCGCATTATTGCCGGGCCGGTGAGCGAAGAAATCCCACCGGAAATTTTCAGCCACGCAGGTGTCAACAATGCCCAAGCGCGTGCCGCCGACTCGGCAGTTGGGAACCCATTCGAACTGGCGCTTGCCGGTCCGATGCCGTGTGTCGCCAGTTCGGTTGATTTGCTGATCGATTCGGCACGGGCGACCGGACAACTCGAAAAGCTGAAAGAAGACGTGCGTGCGTTTGTTGAAAAGAAGGCTCCCAACGCCGACATCCTGATGATCTTATGCGAAGCGGCAACGGACAATACGGGCGCGGCTGCCGAACTCGCCAAGTCTTGGGAAAAACAACTGCGAGAACAACAAAAGAACCGACAAATGCGGCCCGCGCAATCGCAACTGTGGGCATCGTATCTCGTCGCGCGAACTCTGATGGCCGATCCAAAGTGGAAACGTCAAGGCCGAGCCGGTTACCGGCAAATCCTCGCATTGTCGAAACGGATCCGCTCAACCTCATTGACGAAGGTGATGCAACGGGATGACGCCGGTTCGTCCGCGTTATTTGCCGGCAAGGACTTTCGCAGCGAACTGGCAAGTCCACAACTGAAACACTGGGTTGTCGGCGATCACAGGACAGCCGTGACGATTAAACAAGGAAGTGTTAAGGCATCCTGGGTGGGACATGAAGGGCATTTGCATCATCGCGCCGGTCCACGGCATAGTTATCTGTTTTTTAAGTATCCGCTGACCGGCAGCTTTGACGTGCAGTTTGACGCCTGGAATGGTGGTTACGCCGAGGGGCACGCTTCGTTCGGCGGCCTGACGATTGAAAACTGGGGCTGGAACCGCAGCGGGTCGATCTTTGCATTCGGAGCGCACGGCTCGAAGAGCAGCTCATTCCCATTTAGCCGGCCGAGTGCTTACAACCGATTTCATTTCAGTGCCCGAGCCGACGGCGTTCGCACTTATTTGAACGGCCACTTGATTTACCACGACAAAGAAGACTGGTCGACCAGCCCCTGGCTGGCACTGTTTGCACGCGATACACAGGTCACCGACTTTCGCAACGTCAACATCACCGGCACTCCCGTCATTCCTCGTCAGGTCAAGTTGGTGAGCGGATCGAGCCTGCGCGGCTGGGTTGCCAATTTCTATGCCGAGACGATTCCAAATCAACTGACCTCAAGTTCCAAGGACGACCCCACAGCAAAGGAGCAGCAATTCGCATGGCAAGCCGTTGATGGCATCATCCAGGCCGAGAAGGTTGGCGATGCGGACGACTCACCCGTGCAAAGTCGGTTGTATTACGGGCGTCCGTTGGCACGTGGCGAATGGGTACAGTACGAGTTCCTGTACGAGCCCGGAAAAACTCACGTGCATCCGGCGATCGATCGATTGGCGTTCATTCTGGATCCCAAAGCGGTCAAGCTGCACTGGATGACGACCGGATTGGACGATTGGACAGGTCTTGCAGTCGACAATGCCGTTTCGATTCTGAAAACGGCGTCCGAAACGGCCGGAATCCCACTCAAGGAAAACCAATGGAACCAAGTGCGTCTGCTGATTGCTCGCGGCGAAGATGGAGGCGACGAATTGCGATTGGCCGTGAATCGGCAACAGGTCTACAAGCAGCCGCTGGAACCGGATGACTCGCGCGTGTTCGGTTTCTTTCGATATCGCAATCGCACCGCCGCCCGCATCCGGAATGTTGTCCTGCGCGGCAACCGATGGCCGGAACAACTGAGCGACGAAATTCTGGCCGATCTGACGGCGTCCGAGCGGCGCGGGAAGAATGCGTACCAACGTGACCGCATGCGGTACGCGATGATTGGTGAAAAATATTTGGCGAGTGATGCTTGGTTGGTGTGGCGGAAAGCTGTCGAGATGGAACCGGAATCGCGGTTCGGCTATCTCAAGAATTGGGTCATGCCGGGCCGGAATCATTCCAGTTTGCGTTTGACGGGTGATTTCACACCGGCCCGTCCGTCTCCGGCGGCGTTCGACAAAACTGCCGCCCCGTTTCTTTCCGACGAACTCGGCGGACAGATCGTTGCGCCGGCGTTGCTGTTGGTCGCCACGGCCAAAGAACTCGGCAAGTTGGATGAACTTCACCGAGAAGTCGACGAATTCAAACCGGCGGCGAATTTGAACAATCAACGGGCTCGAATCGCGTTGCTGGGAATCATCGCGTTAGTC
>CAUZVF010000232.1:0-7249 GCA_963582955.1 Planctomycetota bacterium | reverse complement strand
CCAGTCACGACTGACATAAGAATGTTGACGATCGGTATCGATGCCGGCCCGTCCAGATGTTTGACCGACGTATGGCGACCCATCTTTGCGCCGGCCTACGCCGATCCGGACGAAGTCCCTCTTCTTTTGTGTACCGGTCTTTTGTGCACCGGCAAACTGGCATATCAGTATGACGACTGACGATCCCTTCTTTGGTACGTCGAGTTTCAATTGTTCGAACGAGGCCGTGATGTCGAAGTCACCGACCAGGCCCACACGACATCCCATACCCGACGCGGTCCACGGTGTCTCACCCGGACGATGCATTTTCACGCCTTGATCGGTGCGAGTGACTTGTTGCTGCTGCGGGTCATTCTGCCGGAAAAAGAGATTGTTGGGTATCCCGTCAATCGCGAAATCGTGTTCGATGATATCTTTCAGTTTCTGCGTGTCGGCTTCAGCGAAACTCTTGTCGATCGATGCGAGCTGTTGCTGTTCCAAACTGGGTAGAGATTTTGGCCAGTCGCCGCGATAAGCAACATTGCGCACGCGTGCTGTTGTCTTCCCAACGTAATGAAACACGCCAAACAAGCGGCGATTTCCCTTGTTCAGTTTTCGGCGAAAGACGGGTTGATCGTTCAAGATCAGAGTCACCGTGCCGCCAACGATCTTCAGTTGCATTTTTTTGTACTGGTTGGCGAGCAACGGCAGCGGACCTTTGTGAAGGCGATTGCCGGGTTCGTCGTAGGCATTATCGGGAGCAAGCATGCTGCGGCTCCAAACTCCGTCAGTCGCCCAGTGGATGCGGACGCCTTTCGGGTCTAACAGAAACACCAATCGATCGAGCGCGGGATGCACATGGGCGTTCCCCGGCTGATACTTGAATTCGTAGGAAAGTTCGGCGTCTTCGACGATCGGGCGATGGTATTGCAGCATGCCCTCTTTCGCGGTGTCTTTGAAATCCGGACGCAGCTTGCCGACGATGACTTTGTCTTGCATCGACCAATCATCGTCCGCGTCGCCAAACGACTGGCGGTATAAGTGTGGAATCCAACCCGATAGGTCAGCGTGATCCGACAATTTCAATTCCGCCGGAATCACGGGATCGCCGGTGATGCGCAGATCCGTGATGCCTCCTTGGACGGATGCTTCACATCGTAGAGCCAGCCACGGATCAGGATTCTCCGGAAGAGTCTCTTCGTGAATTTTCTGGCCGTTGACCCACGCGGAATAGATTCCGTCCTGGATCTTCAGCCGATACGCATACCAATTGTTTGTGACCTTCACCGGGGGATCAAATTTGCGGTTGGGATACCGGTGTCCCACTCGCCCGTAATCGTACTCGTTCTTTTTGTAGTTGATGCCGACCCATTTATCGGCATACAAAACCCGCGATTCGCGACGACCGAACGCAGTCAGGTTGCAGTCGATTTGAAAGTTTCCCCGCAGTGGAATGCGATAATAGAGATAATCGCGTTCGTTGCCCGCTAGATGGATAACTCCGTTCGGAATGCGCGTCCAATGCGCATTCGGTACTCCGATTCCGTTGATATCCCCTTTCTCGTGTTGCACTGGCATCCAATTTGTCAGATCGGGTGCTGCCGCGAAACCGGCGAGATCACCATCCGACTGTTGCAAGTGCATCGCCAAACCATAGAGATTTCGGACCTTGGCATCGAATCTCCAACCACCGCTTTTGCCAGCTCGGATTTGCTTTCGAAAAATGTATTCCAGCATGGCGGTCGAATCGTTGCGAGTTTCCGCATGGTGGATTCCCACCCAGGCCGCGAGCAGTTCCGGCCAGCGCATGTATTCGGCCCCAGTGTTCATTGTGGGCAGCCGCTTCTTCAATTCGTCGAATTGACGTTGCGCGTTGTCGAAGTTCCCATCGGCCATGTCGACGATTGCCAATAGAGCGAACCGGGCACGTTCTTCATTCGGATTGCCCTTCAAGCGCGTGCTGTTCTCGACATCCTTGCGGAATTCGTCCAGCCGGCCGAGTTCCCGTGCCAGCGCAACCAATTCCAGCGCCGGTGCGACAACCGGTCCGCCCCGCAGTCCGCCGGGGTCGGCTTTCAGTTTGTCCAACGACAACATCTCGACAACCGGCGGTGACGAACGTGTTGGAAGAAAGTCGCCGCGCAGCCGTGTCACCGGATGCGTGTCGTTTGGAAGGACCCAATCCAACAAGTATCGATATCGTTCTTCAGGAATCAACATGCGAGATTTTTGAAACACATCCCACGCCATCACGCCGATTTGCTCTTCGTCCTGGATGGCGTTGATGACATATCGATCGGCAGTGTTAGTTGATCCATCGTGTTCAAGCAGGTTTTTACGGATTTCATCGATCGATTTTGGCCAGTCGCCTCGAAGCACAACATCGCGGACATTCACGGATTCGCGGTTTTTGTAATGGAAGAAACCGAAGAGTCGCGTGTTGTCTGGGATCAGCTTCCATTCGCAAATCGCAATGCCGTTCAATTCCAGCCGCACCGTTTCGCCTTCCAACGAGACGGCCATCTGATTCCACTCTCCGGCCTTCAACGGTAACTCGTCGGGCCCACGACGAGACTCGCCGTCGGTGATTTCATTGTCGGCCGGCAATTCGGTCCATTCAGATTGGCCGTCGGTAATCCAATGCAGACGAACTCCATCGGCTCGCAATAGGAACGCCATCCGGCCGACACACGGATGCGTATTCGTTTTGCCGGGTTCATACAGAAATTCGTACGAAAATGATTCGCCCGTCAGCAGTGGCCGTTGATAGTAAATGCGGCTTTGAACGGCTTCTGCTGACGGCAGCCCGCTCTTTCGACTTTGAAGGATCCCGTCAACGACATTCCAATCGTACAGCAAGTTGCCTGACGGTCCCGTTTTTTCCGATTCGATGGGAGCAAATACACCGGCTGCCGAATCTCCGAACAACGTCGTAATCCAGCCCCGCAACCGTTGATCTTCAATCAATCGGACCTCACGCGGGATGACGGGATTCCCAATGATGCGAAGATTGGAATAGTAGGTCGCATAGCCCACACTCGCTTTGACGCCCAGCCAAGGACTCGAACTACCTGACGCTTCTTGCATGACAAAGTGGCCGTTGACACGGAGCCGGACGTTGCCAGGTGTGACTTGTAGTTCGCACGGATTGAAGACCCCGTCACCTCGCATCAACGCAACGGTTCGCTTGTGGCTGCCCGCTCGTCCAACGGCAGCGACCGATGTTTCGTTTCGATAACCTTGCACTCGCCACGTCAATCCGTCGTACGCGATGCCGCCTTCCTTCCAGCCGGAATCAGACATCTCGGTGGAAATCTGGAAAGTGCCAACGAGCGGATACTTGAAAAATAGATGTGTGTCGTAGGGCGCGCTGATGCTGTGAATCAGCCCCTCTTGGCCAATCCAAGAGTTCGGCGCCGGCCCCGCCGCGTGGCTTCGAGGCGTGTGATAAGCGGCCGCCACCCAGTGTTTCAGAATTGGTCGAGTCAGCAGGTCATCGCTGACACCAGGAGCCCGACGCCGGACCGCTTCGGCATACGCCGCCCACGCATGACTGCGAAACTCACTGCGTCGCAGCCGCTTGCCGTGCTCGACAAGGCGGCGCATTATCCGCTCACCGAGCCCGCGCAGTTGCGGCCGCTCGATGCAAGCCAACGCGACCACATAGTCTTTCAACGACGTTAAGCGGTTACGGTCAACGTTCTTGTTGTTGTCGATCTCGGCCGCCAGTTTTTCGAGGTCTGGTTTGATGGCGTCCGCCTTTCCCGAAATGATAAGTGCCAGCCGGTGCAAGACATCGGCATTCTCGACCTTTTGTTTCCGCAGCGCGTCCAGCTCGTTCGTCAAATCATCCAATTGGCCTAGCTCCTGAGCCGACTCGATCAACATTGGACCGGAGCTAACGAAATTGTGCAGAGGCCCAAACGTCGGTATTTGAAACGCATTGTCCCGCTGGTCGGCGGGTAACAAGTCGGCGAATTCTTTCGGAGGCTGCGTCGATGGGACGAACAAACAGAGCAATCGAATCGACTTCCGTCCCTTTCGCGGCATGCACCACTCGCGGAGCAATTTGTAGCGGACTTCGGCCGACTGATCCGCCAAACCGCGCGCCAACCGCCCACCCAGTTTCTCGACTCCACCCGAACCGTACCGCGTTTGGATATCGGCATGCTCGCCCAACAGGCCGATCGCTTCGGCGACGGCACCCGCCCGGATGAACTCGTTCGCGGCGGTTTCCAATTGCCGCTTGCGCAGGTACAGCCCGTAATCGCCGCTATTGCGGGCGTTATTTGATTGATTGATGTCGAGGAATCGTTGAATGTGTTTCTTCGCGAGTTCGATGTTGCCGTCGTCCAACCGAACTCGCGCGACCGTCAACAACAATGTCGAGGCTGGCTCGATCTGATAATTGATGACGTTCGTTGCCGTTTGAAACCGATCGATGACGCGTTCGACCAACGGCACGGCTGACCGTCTGGTTTCCGGAATTTCGAGTGCCGGTAATGCAACATGACATGCCAACTCGGCGGCATACTGTGTCGGTGTTTCAGAAACGGCCTTGTTCAACTCGTCCAGTTGTGTTTTCGCATCGTCGAAATCCTTCTCAATCAATGCGATGTGCGTTAGCAGCACGCGTGCCGGGACTCGTGCCCGCGGTTGGCCGGCACGGGCCAGCGTTCTTTTGCGAAGTTTGTCTAGCTCACCCGCTCGGCGTGCCGCGGCAACGAGTAGCGGCGCCAGACTTTCCGGAGACAGAATCCGCGCGCTGTTCGATCCGCTAGACGCAAGTGCCTTCTGATAAAGAAAGATTTCTGATTTTCGCCCGCGAGGCAGCACGACATCGAACAACGTTGCAAACGCAGCCGATGCGTCGAAGCCTTGGTTGTTCCACAGCTCCGAGAGTTCGTGCAGTTGTTTGTAGACAAACTCGTTGATCTGCTGATGTTCCGAATTCTGATTCGAACTGGTGGTTCGGATTGTCGTCGTCGAGACATTGATTTCGACCGGTTTGATCGGAGGTCCCGCCGCAAGCGTGTCGCGTACGGCCCGCATCGACAATTCTTCAAAGCCGTTCGCCGCCGCCAATTTCGCAAACTGCAATGCCTGCCGCGTGCGCGCGACCGTGGCAATGGAAGAAGAATCCGACGATGGCGCAGCCGCCTCATCAGTTTGAGCCACACAGCAGTCGGAAGTCATCTGACAGAAGAAGAAGAATAAGGTCGATACAAAGATTCGAATCAACGTCACGGTTCTCTATCTATCCGATTGAGACACACTGTCTGATCCTGGCGCAGTACAGTATGCGGCGATTGGCGGTCAATTAGCAAGAATGAAGTGAGCCAATCGTCGATTGCGGAATTTTGGAAGATCGCACTGAGAGCGGGGCGTCTGAAAAGACCACACCGTCAGCACAAGCACGGAAAGATCGTCCTGTGAAATCTCGAATTCGATCGGTAATGGCCACCGATACCAAACAAGAACCGTGACTCGCGCCAAAACGGCTAATTGCGGTGTCCTTATTCATTGACAAATCTTCGAATTCAGCATTACACTCCCGGCGTCATGCTTGAGAAAGCGGGCATCCGACGTCAGAATCCGCAAATTCATCGCCAAGCTTGAGCGGTGGCGGAACCTGAAATGAACCGGCACGGCTTCGCAATTACGTAGTGCTCGAAACTAGAATCCAACCTCGTTACAACGGGAATCCGAAATGAATCTTAGGATGAGATTCTTCACGCAGATCAAGAATTCGTTCAATTCCATTCGCAAAATCAGTCCCACATCCATCGCCGCCATCACCACGCTGTTTTGTCTCGCGATTGCGAATCCAGCGTTCGCCGAAGACACGGGGAATGCGGACGCGAGTTCGGCACCACAGCTTCCCATTGTCATGGGCTGGTCCGTCGCGCTGATCAGCTCATTAATCGCCCTGGTCTTCGCATTCAAGTTTTTCAAATGGATGGTTGCTCAGGATGAGGGCAACGAACTGATGGTCAAGATCGCCGGGCATGTGCGCGATGGTGCCAGGGCCTATCTTTCGCGGCAATATCGCGTGGTCACCATATTTTTCATTATCACCTGTGGCCTGCTGACGGTTGTCGCGTTTGTTTTTGAAGCACAATCGAAATGGGTGCCGTTTGCGTTCCTGACCGGCGGGTTCTTTTCAGGTCTCGCCGGCTGGTGCGGCATGAAGACGGCCACGCTCGCCAGTTCGCGGACCGCTCAAGGCTGTCGAAACTCGCTCAACGAAGGACTCCAGATTGCGTTCCGCAGCGGAGCCGTCATGGGCCTTGTCGTCGTTGGTTTGGGACTGCTCGATATTTGCCTGTGGTTCGGTTTCCTGAACTGGATTTGGGGTATGGAACTGGTGGAAATCACCGTCACCATGCTGTGCTTTGGCATGGGAGCCAGCAGTCAAGCGTTGTTCGCGCGTGTTGGCGGTGGCATATTTACGAAGGCGGCCGACGTCGGTGCCGACTTGGTGGGCAAAGTCGAAGCGGGAATTCCCGAAGATGATGCGCGTAACCCCGCCACGATTGCCGACAACGTCGGCGACAATGTCGGTGACGTCGCGGGAATGGGTGCTGACCTGTACGAATCCTATTGCGGTTCTATTTTGGCGACGGCAGCATTGGGCGTCGCCGCCTACCACGGCGTTCCCGAAATGCAGTTCATGATGCTGATGACGCCGATGGTGTTGGCCGGCGTCGGCATTATCGTGTCAGTTATGGGAATCTACGCAGTTCGGACGGAAGAAGGCGCGACGCAAAGAAATCTGCTGAAAGCACTGGCTCGCGGAATCGACGGCAGTAGTGTCGCCGTCGCGATTGCGGCGTTCGGCGTCGTGTTTCTGCTGCTGGTGAATACGTCTAACGCCACCGCCGTTTCCGAAAAGTTGGCAGAGTTGGGACTGCGGAGTGGCAACCAGCTATTGGGTGTTTTTGGGGCAATCGTGGTTGGTTTAATTTCTGGGACGGCGATTGGGAAATGGACCGAGTATTCAACCAGCGAAGAATACGCCCCGACCAAACGGATTGCCGATCAAGCGACCGCCGGACCGGCAACGGTCATCATCGCCGGAGTGGCCGAAGGAATGTATAGTGTGTGGGTCCCGATCGTCGTGATTGGAGTCTCGATACTAATGGCATTCGGTTGTTGTACTGGGTTCCAATTCCAAAACGCCACGCTGTTTTCGATGGGATTATACGGTGTCGGGATCGCCGCGGTTGGCATGCTGAGCACGCTGGGAATTACGCTGGCAACCGACGCC
>CAUZVF010000231.1:0-7257 GCA_963582955.1 Planctomycetota bacterium | reverse complement strand
TCCTGCTTACGCACTTCAAAACGTCGATCCATGACGATTTCTCCTGAAGGATTCCAAACTTCAGAAGTACAAGTACCAGAATAACTTAAAGCGATGAACACGACTTTGGACAGTAAAACTAACCACAGCCCGAGAATTAACTGGCGGCTCGATAACATGTGTCCCTTGCCATTTGTCAGACTCAACGGCAATCGTGTTAGAGGGATCGAATCAGCGAAAGTGCCCGTGTTGGGATCCACGGATTACACGAATTGCACACTTGGATGGGACCGATGGCATGACAGTTAGGCAGAGTGGCATATTCTCTACAGGCGTTCCGTCTCGATGCCATGCGTTGATATTCGTATCGTTCATGTTATTCGTATTTTGTTTTCTTTCGAAAGCGAGATCGGCTGCCGAGGAACGCCCGAATATCGTCTTGATGATGGCCGATGATTTGGGGTGGGGAGATGTTGGCTTCAATGGCAACAAGGCAATCAAGACGCCCAACCTCGACGCGATGGCGGCATCGGGTTTGAAGTTTAACCGGTTCTATGCCGCGGCTCCGGTTTGCAGTCCGACCCGTGGCAGTTGCGTGACGGGACGGCATCCATTTCGGTACGGAATCTTTTCGGCCAATGTCGGTCACATGCGGGCGGAAGAGTTAACGTTGGCCGAATACCTCCGAAAAGGAAGCGGATATGCTACTGGACACTTCGGCAAATGGCATTTGGGGACATTGACCAAGACCGAGAAAGACTCGAACCGTGGCGGCCCACGAGGCGCCAAGCATTTCTCTCCGCCTTGGGAAAACGGATTCGATTTCTGTTTTTCGACTGAAGCGAAAGTCCCAACGTGGGATCCGATGCTACGTCCCAAGTCTGCCAAAGGTAGCATTTGGTGGAAACCCGTTGGCGACGCGAGCGACGCAACTACTTACGGCACCGCGTATTGGTCGAACGGCGAACGAGTCAACGACGAACTGCGCGGCGACGATTCGCGATTGATCATGAATCGGGCACTGGTATTCATGAACGCCGCCGCCTCGAAAAAGAAACCATTCTTCACGGTCATTTGGTTTCACGCTCCGCATCTTCCTGTCGTCGCGGGTCCGAAATACACAGCGATGTATGCCGGGCATAACAAGCACTCGCAACATTACTTCGGTTGTATCACGGCGCTGGACGAGCAAGTCGGGCGGCTGCGAAAGCGGCTGCGGGATCTGAACATCGCGGACAACACAATGCTCTGGTTTTGTTCGGACAATGGCCCCGAGGGCAAGCAGAATGCTCCCGGTTCGACGGCGGGCCTACGAGGTCGCAAGCGGAGTCTGTTTGAAGGCGGTGTTCGTGTTCCCGGTATTTTGGAATGGCCGGCACGCGTGAAACCGGGACGTGTCAGCAACATTCCCGCATCTACGAGCGATTATTTGCCGACGATTATTGATGTCGTACTTGGTGATAAGCACATTGCCTGGGGCAAGCCCATCGACGGCATCAGCTTGCTACCACTGATTGAGGGCAGCATGTCGAAACGGCCGAGTCCCATCGGATTTCAATCTTCCGGACAAATCTCACTGCTCGACAATCGACACAAGCTGATTCATGTTCCTTCCAAACGAAAAAGAAGACGGCGAATTGACAGTGATGTGATCGGCCGCCTGAAATTCATGCTCTTCGATGTTGTCGACGACCCAGCAGAACAACACGATATTGCCTCGGAACATCCGAAGGTCGTCGAACGCATGAAGACGCAGTTGATACAATGGCACGCGTCTTGTTTGCTGAGTTTGGAGGGCCGTGACTGACGCGTTTTTCGAGCCCGGTCGCCCACGAAAAGTAGGCTCTTCTGAATGCGGTCTGTGCGGCTAGATTTGCATCGTGTAAGGCGTCAAAGTCATCGGGCTAATGTTAGCACTGACCGATCAATTAACGGCTAGCGCCCTGTGGCTGATGAATACGAT
Organism: Planctomycetota bacterium; assembly: GCA_963582955.1. Lineage (GTDB taxonomy): Bacteria > Planctomycetota > Planctomycetia > Planctomycetales > Planctomycetaceae > CAUZVF01. The sequence continues at coordinate 5,315 of CAUZVF010000231.1, read as the reverse complement.
AGTTATTGATCGGTTGATGCTTAATCCCAAAACTGATGGATTCTGACGGGTTTGCAAGAGGTCCCGAGGTATCGAAACATCCTGAGGCAAGTTTTCAAGATCATTGCGAGAAGCCCGCCAAGAGGAGCCTTCTTCGTAACAACTCTCTTTGAAGCGAAATTCGTAAGCCGTTGAACTGACAACAATTCGTGAGTTCGAGTCCCTTTCTCTGGCCGCGACCAAGTGACTGGCGGGATATTCTTCATGCGACAGATGTTGGAAACGGCGAGCTGAAACGGCTATCATCTGTATTAGTGGAACACTCAGGAAATCACGGCGAGGATTTGTATGAACGATATCCAATTGAACCGACGGCAAGCCCTCATCGCGAGCGGCTTAGGCACGCTGAGTCTCGGGATGCCGGGAGTCGTGATGGGTGCCGACAAGGTCGACGCTTCGGGCAAAGCCGTCGCCTCGGACAAATCTTGCATCTTTGTCCTGCTGTGTGGTGGGCCGAGCCACGTTGATACCTGGGATATGAAACCGAATGCACCGTTGGATTATCGCGGTCCGTACGAACCCATCTCCACCAAGGTGCCGGGCATGCGCATCAATGAGATGCACACGCAATTGGCAAAGTTGACCGACCACTTCACGCTCATTAATTCCATGTCGCATCCGGGCGCGATCAGCAATCACTTCGACGCGATGCACAATCTGCTCAGCGGCCAATCAGAAAAGCGTGTGCAGCAGGGCATGCCGGACGAACTACCCTACCTGGGTTCGTTCGTTGCCAAACACAAACCCAGCAAACGCAATTTCGTTTCCAATGCGTGGCTCATCAAATGCGTGGGACCGCCCGTCTTTTGCGCGCCCAACATTGGCATCGGCGGCTACCTTGGCTCGGCTTATGCGCCAGTGTTTATCGGCTCGGCGAACAACCATCCGGCAATGGAAGACTTCAATCCGCCGCAGATTTACGACTCCTACGACGAGAAACGGTTCGCCTACCGCAAGTCGCTACTCGGTCGCCTTGAATCCACTAGGCTGGATAAGGACCAGCAAGTTAAGGACTGGTCAGACCTGCGTGAGAAGACCTACGAAGCCTTGACGCGAGCCGAAGGCCGGCAGGCGTTTGATCTGGGCAGCGAGCCTGTCAAGCTTCGCGAACGCTATGGAATGCATCCACTCGGTCAGAATCTGCTGCTCGCCAGGCGGATGGTGGAATCGGGCGTCCGCTTTGTCACGGTCAACGGCTGGACGGGGCAGGCGGACCATGACAAGAAGGGCCCACCGAGCAGCAGTTGGGACATGCACGGAGGAAACATGGGCATGGGCAACGCCTTTGGCAACGGCTCTTACGGCATGGGATTCTGTTTGCCTCGTCTGGATCAGGCGCTTGCCGGACTGTTTTCCGACCTCAACGAGCGCGGCATGCTGGACGACACACTTGTTGTAGTGACAGGCGAATTTGGCCGCACACCCTACGTTCTGAAGCAGAACCCGCCAGGACGCCAGCACTGGCCAAAGTGTTTCTCTTCGATCATGGCCGGAGCGGGCATCAAGGGCGGCAACGTGTATGGCAAGACCAACAAGTTGGGCGAGTATGTCACCAGCAACCCCGTTCGCCCCGAGGAACTGGCTGCGACCATCTACCACGCCCTCGACATTCCTATCAACGATCCGACGGACGCCAGCGGCATTTCACGCACCCTGACCACGGGCAAACCGATCATGGATTTGTTCGGGTAGCAGGTCTGATGGTGCGTAGTTACCGGAAACAGATAGCCTATCTGGGCCACTTGAGTGCAGAAACCCGTATGGCCAAAATACTCGGCCGACCTGTATTTACAATCTAATTCAGCGTTTACGAATTCTTAGATCCTCTCATCTCGGCCGATTGAATTCTCACAAACTTATCCAGATGCTGTCTGTTTCCACTCATGAATCAGCATCTGGTGAAATATGGAATTCGTTCTACAACTCTGGCAGCTCTATTTCCTGATGCTCGCAGGCTGGGTCAACCGACAGCAGCAACTCGTCATCGAGTATCTCCGCACCGAAAACCAGGTGCTCAAGGAACAGTTCGGGAGAAAACGGATTTTGCTCAACGACGATCAGCGCTACCGATTGGCGGTCAAAGGCAAAATCCTGGGACGGAAAATGCTTGAAGAGGTCGGCACACTGTTTACGCCCGACACGATTCTGCGCTGGCACCGGCATCTTGTCGCCAAGAAATGGGATTACTCAGATCGTCGGAAGAATAAATCGGGTCGCCCTCGTGTACGACGGGTGATTGTGGATCTCGTGCTTCGATTCGCTAAGGAGAATCCGTCTTGGGGCTTTGACAGGATCCAGGGGGCGTTGGCCAACGTCGGATATTTCATCTCCGACACAACGGTCGGCAATATTCTCAAACAGCATGGCATTGAACCGGCCGGTGATCGGCAGAGACAGACGACATGGGCTACGTTTCTGAAATCTCATTGGGACGTGTTGGCCGCTATCGACTTCACGACCATTGAAGTCTGGACCAAGAGCGGATTGGTCACGTATTACCTGCTTATTTGTAATGCAATTGAAAACCCGCCGAGTCCATTTCACCGGCTGCACGCCCAATCCTAATGAACTCTGGATGAAGCAGATCGCCAGGAATCTGACAGACAGCGTTGACGGGTTTCTGAACGGCAAACGATATTTGCTCATGGACCGCGACGGTAAGTTCTGCTCGGAATTCCGAGAGTTCTTGAAGGACGAAGGCATTAATCCCGTGCGGCTTCCTGCACGAAGTCCTGATTTGAACGCCTACATTGAGCGATTCATGAGAAACCTCAAATCCGAATGTCTGTCGAGAATGATCTTCTTTGGTGAGAAGTCACTGAGACGGGCCGTCACGTCTTACGTCGAGCATTATCATGCCGAGCGGAATCATCAGGGATTGGCCAACACGATCATTGAGCTTGGTGACGAAATCAACGGTGCTGGCGAGATCGACTGCCGCGAACGGGTGGGTGGCCTGCTGCGGTATTACTTTCGAGACGCGGCATGAGACTCAGTGCTCGCCTCTTTCAAGAATCATCGGTCGTAGGCTGCGCTAATCCAGAGATTGGATGCGAATTGCATGTCGATCCGGCCCATTCGATCCTGTTCGGCTGAAAGGTGAAGCCGTTCACCGCATATTGTTCTGAGATTTGCAGCGTCGGACGGTCGTTTTAGTTTTTTTACCCTACGGGCTCTTGGCACAACCAACTTGATGACAAGTCGCTACTCAACTGTTTTCTCTTCGCGAACTAGCATCCAGGTCATCGCGAGCAGGCAAACCGCACAGATCAATCAGATTCGGATAGAGGTCAATCAGACTCCTTGTTGCCCCAGATTCAGAACTTCCGGATGCCATCTGAAAACTTGTTGGAATCCATCCCGATCGTTCGGACATCGCAGACGCCGGTATCAACTCCCGGGCCTGCGACGATTAATGGTAAACCGCTCTAGTTGGCGGAGTACTTGTAATAGTCCTCTGGGTTCAAACCTGGGTCAAAGTCAGGATTCGGCTTCATCATTTGTGCGTTTACTTTCTTGCGCCACTGGTGCAGCCTGTCTTTCAACATCTGAGCCGTTTCACTCTCGATCTCCGATAAGTCCTTTTGCTCACCCATGTCGTTTTCGAGATCGAATAGTTGCACCGTTCCATTTTCGAAGTATTCCAGCAGTTTGTATTTGCCTAACCTGATGGCGCCGCCAGGACTGTGCATTCCGTGGTTGCTGTAATGTGGAAAATGCCAGTAGATCGCTCGATCCGCAATCGTTTCGCCTCGGACAAGCGGCGCGATGTTGACGCCCTCCTTATCGCTGCTGACCTCGTCGCCTTTTCCGATCATGTCCATGATCGTGGGGAAAAAGTCGATGCTGCTCACGGGCGTTCTGCATACGGATCCGACTCGACCTTTGCCCGGCCACTTGATAATCAATGGGACGCGTATTCCGCCTTCGTAAAGCCAGCCTTTCGCTCCCCGCAGCGGCAGGCTGGATGTCGAGTAAGCCTTATCAACATCTTCGTCGGCGACGATCCTTTTGGGATTGCCAACATTCATCGCGGCCATTCCCCCGTTGTCGGAGAAGAAGATGATAATCGTGTCATCTTCGATACCGAGTTCTGTGAGCTTCGTGACAATCCTTCCCAGACTCTGGTCGACACTCTCCACCATGGCGGCGAACTGGACGTTGTCCTGTTTCTGTCTGACTTTGATCGTCCCTCTCGGCAACACCTTGTGTTTTGAGAATTCGGGAGTCCTGATCATTCTTGCCAGTTCTTCCTTCGACGGATTGTCCGGGCTGTCGGGGTTGCCCTCCAGGATGAAGTCCGGGGAATCCGACTTCGCAGACTCGCTCAGCTTTCGTGAGTACTTGTCGACAAGGTCTTTTCGCCCCTGAATCGGATCATGTACCGCAAAGTGTGACATATAGAGGAAGAAAGGATTGTCTCTATTTCCGTCAAGCCATTTGACCGCTTCGTCAGTCAATCGGTCGGTCAGGTAGTCTCCTTCCTTGCTGTCCAGTTTCTTCAGGCCGAACGGACCATGAAACGTACGCCAGTTTGCGACGGCATCGGGGATATGAAGATCAAAACCGTGGTCCGTGGGCATGGATCCTTCCCTGCCCAGATGCCACTTTCCAAAAATGGCTGTTGAGTATCCATGCTGCTTCAATGCCTCGGGGAGGGTGACTTCCTCGTGCGGCAAGTGTTGATTGATGACCGCATTCAGAAGTCTCTGGAACGGGAAGTTGCGGCGTCCCCTCAGCCAGTCGGTCAGATTCAGAGTCGCCGGATACTTGCCAGTCAGAATGCTGGCTCTTGTCGGTGAACAGACATGGCAGGCGGCATAGGCATCGGTAAACCGGACTCCTTCGACTGCGAGCCGGTCGATGTTGGGCGTCTCGTAAAAGCGGCTCCCATAGCAACCGACGTCAGACCAGCCGAGGTCATCGACGAGAAAAAAGACGACATTGGGCTGCCGCGCTTCGGCGGCAGGGAGATCATTGGTGATGATGCCAGAGATAATGAGGGCGGCGATGAGGCCGATCCGATGCGCGTATTTCATGGGAAGTGTTCCAGTAAGTTTCGCGTTCTTGTCGTTCCTCCTAATCTTAATCTTACTCATAATCTTAATCCCTGTTTGGCCGTCGAATGCAGCGGTGCGGGGAAGATTATGATTAAGAGTAAGATTAGGATTAAGAATGAAGTGTGTTCCAAAATCTAGCGTGGCTTCTCATCGACGCTCCATCCCTTTGTGCTGATCTTTCCGTAATACGGATAGTAATCCCAATCCACGGTTCCA
>CAUZVF010000230.1:0-7297 GCA_963582955.1 Planctomycetota bacterium | reverse complement strand
CCCTGTCGAAATGAAACCCAGAACTTACCGCACGAAGTATCCACTTTTTCTCGATCGCAGCCCAGACCATTTATCTTTCCAGATGCCCTCTTAGAGACTAACCGTCGTTGATCGTCTGTATTAACATGAATGTTCTAATCCAGGTGCAGTTGGACGATGCCATTTTGGCTAGCGCGCCCGGAGCCACGAAAAGTACGCGATTGGCAACGCGACCGGGATATTTCAAAATGGCTGCGTCATATCAACGCGAAGGAAATTGGCTGGAGAGATAAAGAAATGGCAAAACATCCGGCAAATCGTCGCGACTTTTTGAAGCACACGTCTGGGGCGCTCTTGGCGGGCGGCATTGCTCCTGGGTTGTTTGCCGCGTCGGCGGTCGCTGACGAAAAACCGCGATCCGTCAACGAACGCTTGGGGATCGGAGCTATCGGGCTGCGGTATCAGGGTTCGGTTATCGCGTTAAAAGCCCAAGCTCACGGTGACATCGTCGCGGTCTGCGACGTCGATTCGCATGTGAAGAATCAAGCGCGGGCCGCGTTTGGAAGCACTCCGCGCATCTTCGAGGACTATCGGGATTTGTTGAAACGCAAGGATGTCGACGTCGTCACGATTGGAACTCCCGATCATTGGCACACGAAAATGGTCATCGATGCGTGCCGTGCCGGAAAAGATATCTATTGTGAGAAACCGCTGACGCTGACAATTAATGAAGGAAAATTGCTGACGAAAGTTGTCAAGGAAACCGGCCGTGTCGTACAGGTCGGCTCGTGGCAGCGTAGCGATCACCGGTTTCGCCTGGCGGCCGAAATGGTACGACAAGGACGCATCGGCAAACTGCAGCGGGTTGACGTGGTCCTGGGAAAGAACAAAGTTGGCGGGCCGTTCGCGCGAGTCAAGCCGCCGAACAACTTGAATTGGGAATTGTGGCAGGGCCAGACGCCGAACACTGCGTACATTCAAGAACGGTGCCATTACACATTTCGTTGGTGGTACGCTTATTCCGGCGGCCAGATGACCGATTGGGGAGCCCATCATCTTGATATCGCGCAATGGGGCATCGGTTCTTATCCCGTGGCGATCGAAACGAGCGCCAAGTTTCCGAAAACTGCGGACGGTTACGACGTCGCGATCGACTTCCATGTCAAGTACACGTACGCCAATGGTGTCGAGATGACGGTCGCCGACAATGGCCGCAACGGAATCATGTTCACCGGTACCGAAGGCCGTATTTTTGTCAATCGAGGATCGATTACCGGAAAACCCGTCGAAGACTTGAAAAACAACCCACTGCCACGCACAAAATTCGAACTCTACGACTTTGACAACGTGTACCGCCCCGAGCGCGTGGGCAAGCTGGACGCGATCGTCAACCACATGGGCAATTTCTTCGACTGCGTTCATTCGCGGAAAACTCCCGTGTCGGACGTCGTCAGCCAGCACCGCAGCGTCAGCACGTGTCATCTTGCAAACATCTCGATGCACGTTGGCCGTTCGTTGGAGTGGGATCCCGAAAAAGAAACATTCATCGGTGACAGCGAAGCGAACCGGTTACTAAGTCGTGAGCAACGCGACGGATACGAAATCGCATGACTAATTGGCAACGCCACTTGCTGGCGGGCGACTGGAGGTATCTCGTTTAACGGCGAGCCGAAGGCGACTGCGTGTGAATCCGGACACCGACGCCTTTGGCTTGCCGTTAAACGAGTGGTTAATCCGCTCGCGCATATTCTTCAGTGATTCGAAATCCTCAGAGACTAAAAACATGGAGATTGATTAATGACACGATCCTCGGGAATCAGTCGGCGCGAATTCAACGTGAGTCTTCTAGGAGTGGCCGCAGCCGCGGCGGTCCCACACACGTTGCCTGCCAAGAACACAGAAAAACGATTCCGACTTAATTACATTTTGTCGTCGGCGATGTTTGGCGGCGGCAAGTTGGCGGACATCGTACCCGAAGTCAAGAAAACCGATGCGACCGCAATTGATATTTGGCCGAAAGTGCATGGGACTCAACGGGAACAGATCGAGGAAATGGGTCACGACAAGTTTGCAGCGCTGCTGAAGCAGAACAACGTGAAATTGGGTGGCATTGCGTGTTACCGACTCGGTCCGTTTGGCTTGCAAAAAGAAATGCGGTTTGCCAGCAAGATTGGCGGGCGTGGCGTCGTCTTGGTTTGCGGCGCCCGAGGTCCCAAGGACGTTAAGGGCGACGAGCTTCGTGCCGCCTTGAAGAAGTTCATTGAGCAACTAAAACCCCATGTGGCCGTCGCCGAAGAGACCGGTTGCGTCATCGCGGTCGAGAATCACTCGAACAGTTTGGTCGAGTCACCCGATTCGATTCGATGGTTTGGTGAGTTCGCGAAGTCGGACCACTTAGGAATCGCCTTTGCGCCACACCATCTTCCGCAAGACTCGAAACTGATCGGCCAGATCGCCGACGAACTTGGTCCGAAAACAAAATTCGTCTATGCCCAGCAACACGGCATGGGTTCCAGCAAGAAGTTGCCCAAAGAACAAGAGATGCTGCAGATGCCTGGCCGTGGACCGCTGGATTTTACTCCGTTGTTGGCGGCGTTAAAGAAGCACAACTATCAGGGATACACGGAAATCTTCATGCATCCCGTTCCGCGCGGTGTCCCGATCCTCGATTCGACGGACGCCATTACCGCCGAGATAAATCGCTCGCGCAAGTATCTCGAAAAATGCCTCAAATCACTATCGAGCTGAGAGCGGCCAATCTCTTGCTAATCAACACAACTACCTTACAGGAAAAGGAATAACCATGAACAAAGTCCTAATCATCATCGGCGATGCGACCGAGACCTTGGACACGATGTATCCGTACTTCCGATTGATCGAAGCCGGTTTCGAGCCCGTGGTCGCAGCGCCTGAGAAACGTAAGTACCAGATGGTGCTGCACGAAGTGAAACCCGGTTGGACAATCACGAAAGAATGGGAAGGCTACACTCTGGACGCCGACATTGCGTTCGCCGACATCAATCCCGATGACTACATTGGGATCCTGTTTTCCGGCGGGAGAGCCCCCGAGTACATTCGCTACGACGAGGATCTAGTCCGCGTGACGCGACATTTCTTCGACGAAAACAAACCGGTTGCCAGTGTGTGCCACGGCGTCGAGATTCCCGCATACGCCGACTGCGTGCGTGGCCGCAAGATGGCGACGGTTCCGAAGTGCCAATTCGATCTTGAAGTCTGCGGCGGCGAGTTCGTCGACGCCGCTTGCGTGATCGACGGAAACATGGTCAGCGGCCGCACATGGCACGACAACGGACAATACATCGGTCCGTGGATCGAGATGCTGGAAAAGGCACGAACCGAGGCAACCGTGACGGCCTAACGATCGAATTCCGAGCTTGGTCGAGGACAAGAAAGACACGTGCTTCTTTCACGCTGCAAAGGATGCAAGACCTGCTACTCTGGGTTCAGGTGCCCAAACTGCGGCCGGCCTATCGCCTTAGTCGTGTGCCTGACGGTTCTTGTCCCGATGATCGCGGGTCTGAGCATTCTGGCCTGGGTAATCCCAGACGAGGTTGTTCCGAGAATGACAACCGCGGAGAGCGGTAACACCAGGTACGTGTTTCAGTCCATCCAGAAAGCGATTCTTTGGCCAGCGGGAGCTGGTTTGCTCGTGTTTCTTTTTGTGCTTCAAGCGATCATCTTCAAGACCAAGTCGTTACCAGCGAAACCGCGAGCAGCACGATCTCGAATCGCACACTTTATGAGTGTGGGTGGAAGAGGCCTAAGTTACATTCTTGTGTCATGTTTTTTCATTTTGCTGGGCTTCCTTTTTTTCGACGTCATTCTGCTTACCCCGCTTACACGGTTTCGGGAAGCAGAACTCTCGGGCAGCAGCCTTGTTTGTCGCACCCTCTTTCGTGCTCAAGAAATCTCTCTTGGCGATGTCGTGGCAACGCGTGTCGAGCAAAAGAATGTGAACAGAAAGGGAACCGAGTATCTGGAATCATGGATCTCCATCGAAGGCCGATCCGAATCATTCCGCAGCGTAAAAATCAGCCTCCGACTTGTGAATCCAGACCTTGCTCGCTTCAAAAAAATGATGTCCGACTTTGTCGCGGATATCAATAACCGGAAACAAGCCACCCAATCCATCCCGGCAACGCCAAACGGCGCGTCCGACGGCTAACCCGGATTATTCATCAGCCGGAACGCGCGCGCGTCCGGTTTAAGCAAACAACCACGTGAACCGGACGCTAGCGCGTTCCGGCTGATTTGCGCGGCGCTTTAGGCAACGTAGTCTTATCTCAGCTTTGACCCAAAAATCGCCGAATTGCTTCGGATGTGTGTGTTTGCTGATTGGCGGCCAAATCCGCCGGCGTGCCCTCCGCGACGACTTGGCCTCCGTCGGCGCCGCCTTCCGGGCCAAGATCAATAATCCAGTCAGCGGCGGTGATCGTGTCGAGTTGGTGTTCGATGATGATCACCGAGTTATCGGATTCCACTAGTTGATGCAGTACCTGAATCAATCGCTCGATGTCGGCGGGATGCAGTCCGGTTGTTGGTTCGTCGAGTACGAAGAGTGTGTGCTCGGTATTCTTCCGGCATAACTCGCTGGCCAATTTCACTCGCTGAGCTTCACCGCCTGACAGCGTTTTCGACGATTGGCCGAGTCGCAAGTAACCAAGCCCGACATCGTCGAACATTTTCAGCGTACGACTGATGCGAGGAAAACTGTCAAAGAATTCGACTGCCTCGACGATCGGCATTTGCAAGACGTCCGCGACGCTATGGCCTCGGTATCGGATCGACAATGTTTGGCGGTTAAACCGAGCCCCCCGGCATGCCGAACACTCGACATACAAATCCGGCAGAAAGTTCATTTCGATTCGTTTGGTGCCCTGCCCCGAACACTCGTCGCAACGGCCGCTCTTGGCGTTGAAACTGAAACGATTGGCTTTATAGCCGCGAATACGAGACTCGCGGGTCTTGGAAAAAACCTTGCGAATTTCGTCCCACACGCCCGAGTAGGTCGCCGGATTGGAACGCCCCGTCCGTCCAATCGGCGACTGGTCGATTTCGATCAATCGTTCGACGTGTTCATCTCCGTGGGATTGCTCCAACACTCGTGACGCCGAATTACCTGCAATTCGGTCTCGAATGGCGGGCACCATCGTTTGCGTGATCAGAGATGTTTTGCCGGAACCGCTGACGCCAGTGACGGCGACAAACACTCCCAGAGGAATGCGAACGGAAATCTGTTTCAAGTTATGCAAGCAAGCCCCTGTCAGCGACAGCGATTTCGACCAATCGACCTTGCGCGGCGTTCGCGTCGTCTGCGAGTTGCCATTGGAAAGAAAGCGAGCCGTGATCGATTCCGGACACTTCGCAATCTCTTCAGCGTGCCCAACGGCAACGACATGCCCGCCGAGCCGGCCGGCGCCGGGTCCGAGATCGACGATGCAGTCGGCGTGCCGCATCATGTCGATATCATGTTCGACCAGCAGAACGCTGTTACCTTGGTCTCGCAACCGTTTCAGAATCTGAATCATTCGGTCCGTATCTCGGGAATGCAGTCCGATCGTCGGTTCATCCAAAACATAACAGGCTCCGATCAACCCCGAACCCAAGCAGCTTGCTAATCGGGCTCGCTGAAACTCTCCGCCCGAGAGCGTATCCGCCGGGCGGGCCAGACTGAGGTAATCCAAGCCGACTTCACAGAGGTATCGCAGCCGGGATTCGATTTCCGGCAGGGTGCTGCCCACCGCCAAACCCGCCTCGGTATCGGGTGCCGACTGGGCCGTCGCCGCCTGCTGTTGCACCCAATCCAACGCTTCTCCGACCGACATGGCCGTTTGCTTGTGAATCGGTATTTCGGCAAACGTCACCGAACGCGGCATTGGCGCCAAACGTGCTCCGTCGCAGTCGGGACATAACTCGGCGTGATCAGCCGGGCTGGATTCTGATTCAAGCAATCCGATTCCGCTGCATCGCGGGCATGCGCCATAGGGACTGTTGAAGCTGAATGTGCGCGGCTCGAGTTCCGGAAAGCTGATTTCACAACGAGGGCACGCCAGCCGGCTGCTGAAGAGTTGATCGTGCCAGCCGTCCTGCCGCTGCCGGCTGACGATGCACGAGCCGTTTCCATGTTTCAACGCAAGTTCGATCGACTCGTGCAAACGTGGCCGAATTCCCTCCTTCAGAATAATGCGATCGACAACCGCCTCGATCGTATGATTCTTGGATTGCGCGAGATCAGGAGGATCGGCCGCGTCGGCAATCTCACCATCGACCCGGGCACGTACGAAACCGTCTTTGCAAATGCGTTCGAAGACGTCGCGATGTTTTCCTCTGCGGCCAACCACCACCGGAGCCAGCAGCACCAGTTTTTGGCGTTCTTCAAACCGCAGAATCTGATCCACGATTTGTTGTGGGCTTTGTTGAGACACAACCTGTCCGCACTCGGTGCAGTGAACCGTACCGGCTCGCGCATACAGCAGCCGCAGGTAGTCATAGATTTCGGTCATCGTCGCCAGCGTACTGCGGTGCCGGTGCCGGACGGCCCTGGATCGCTGGTCAACGCTGATGGCCGGCGGCAGGCCGTCAATCGAATCAACGTCGGCACGTTCAAGCTGATTCAAGAATTGCCGAGTGTAAGTTGACAGGCTTTCCAAGTACCGGCGTTGCGCTTCGGCAAAGATCGTGTCGAACGCAAGCGAACTTTTCCCACTGCCGCTGACGCCGGTAATCACGACGAGCGAATCGTGAGGAATATCGAGATCGATGCCCTGCAAATTATGGACTCGCGCGCCGCGAACTCGGATCATTCCTTTCGAGAGGGCAGCAATGCGTTCAGGTGAGTTCACAAACCAAACGACCGTCATGAATCAGAGGGGACAAACACAGTAGAGTTTCACGAAACCAATTGAACCAGGCTTTGTCCCAAAACTCCGGTGTTCCGTTGCCGCGTTCGCCATAATGCCGGTTTCCCACACTCTGGTGAGCGTGGCTACGAGTATTGGGTCAGAGCGTCGGTTTCGTGTCTCACCAACCGTTATAACGTCGGTTGGGAATCTCGGACAGATTGCGAGTGCCAAGGATATCTTGGCGCGGCAGCGCCGCGACCAAATGTAGCCTGGGCCCCCCCGGCCCGTGTTTCCGTTCCACGGACCGAGTAGAAGAAAGGGGACAGGTCCAATAGTGTTCGGCACGGTTTGTGCCTTGGGAGGTCATCATTGTAATTGTTGCAGGATGGGGCGTCTTCTGCGAGCGAGACTCGAAGGCGCAATCAGGTAAAGTCAACAGTCGGCTGGGGACCGCG
>CAUZVF010000229.1:0-7313 GCA_963582955.1 Planctomycetota bacterium | reverse complement strand
TCACGGACTTTGGGGCAAACCGACTCTGATCAACAACGTCGAAACCTTCGCACTGGCGACGTCGATCGTGCATCACGGAGCCGATTGGTGGCAACAGCAAGGCAAAACCGACTTTGTCGGTTTGAAATTCACGTCGGTTTCCGGTGACGTCGAAAATCCCGGTGTCTACGAAGTCCCGATTGGCATAACCGTCGCCGAATTGATCGACCTGGCCGGTGGTATGAAAGACGGCAAGACGTTGAAAGCGTTTCTTCCCGGTGGAGCCAGCTCGAACTTTTTGCCGGCCGACAAGGCTGACACGCCAATGGATTTCGCAACCATGAAAGCCGCCGGCAGCATGCTGGGCACGGGAGCCGTCATCGTCATCGCCGAAGTTCACGACTTGTTCGCGTTGGCAACGAACATTGTCAGCTTCTTTCGAAACGAGTCCTGCGGAAAATGTGTTCCCTGCCGGGTCGGCAGCGAAAAGGCTGTTGAATTACTCGAAGCCGTCGCCGTCGGAGAACGGGCAACAAGCGAACTCGACGGCCTAGCAGATCTCGGTGAAACTCTTGAGCAAACGTCGATTTGCGGTCTCGGACAAGTCGCATTGAATCCAATTCTGTCGATGATGCAGCATTTTAACGACGGGATACCAACCGGCAGTTGAGTGAGTAACTTTCGGAATTGCTGAATACCCCGAAGACAAATTCTGAATCGGAGATCGTGATGATTCCCAAGAGATGCGTCTCGGTTTCCCGATTCGTGCTGTTACTGACGATCTGTCTCTGCGCCGCGCCGGTTTCCGCTCAGCGGCTCTCGGCCGATCGACGTCATCTCAAGAGTTACGGTATTCCAAAACTCAATGTTCGACCACACGATTGGCCGCAATGGGGTGGCACGTCGATTCGCAATAATACGCCGCAAGGAAACGATATCCCAATCAAGTGGGATGTGAGAACGAAACACAACATCAAATGGTCCGTACCGCTTGGTACGGTGACATACGCATCTCCTGTCGTCGCGAATGGAAAGGTGTTTATCGGAACGAATAACGGTTCCGGCTATTTGGCTCGGTTCCCCAGCACCATCGACATCTCTTGCCTGCTGTGTTTCGACGAGCAGACCGGGGAATTTCTCTGGCAGCACTCGAATCTCAAGTTACAGTCGGGCCGCGTGCATGACTGGCCGATGCAGGGCATTGTGGCCCATCCTTTTGTTGATGGTGATCGGCTGTGGTACGTGACGAACCGCGGTGAAGTCGTATGTCTGGATACTGAAGGTTTCCGCGATGATGAGAATGACGGCTCCTTCAAAACTGAAGCAGTCGTTGCCGATAACGAAGCCGACGTCATCTGGAAATTCGACATGATGGCCAAACTCGGGACGCGTCAGCACAACATGTGTACGTGCTCGGTCACCTGTGCCGGAGACATATTGTTTGTTGTGACGGGAAACGGTGTCGACAATGGCCACATTAACCTGCAGGCTCCTGAAGCACCGAGTTTTCTGGCACTCGATCGAAATACGGCCAAAGTGTTGTGGACCGATAATTCGCCTGGGAAGAATGTCCTGCACGGTTCCTGGGGGTCGCCAACATTCGCGGTCTTGGGTGGACACCCACAGGTCTTGTTTCCCGGCGGTGACGGGTGGCTCTACAGCTTTGCTCCACAGGGAGACGGCAACGGAAATTCGAAGTTGTTATGGAAATTCGATTGCAATCTGAAAGAATCAAAATGGATCATGGGTGGACGCGGCACACGCAACGCGTTCATCAGCCTACCGGTGATCTATGACCAGAAGGTCTATGTGGCGGGCGGGCAAGACGCTGAGCATAGCGAGGGACCCGGTCATTTGTGGTGCATCGATCCCACCAAGAAATTCGACGGTTCGGACGTCAGTCCGACATTGGCGTACGGAGCCGACGGCAAGCGGATTCCACTCAGACGGTTTCAGTACGTCAATTCGAATGCCGGCGAGTCAGCCCGGCCTAACCCAGGCTCCGCACTCGTTTGGCACTACGATAAATTCGACCTCAACGGCAACGGTTCGATCGAGTTTGAAGAGGAATTGCATCGGTCATGTGGACACGTTGCTATCAAAGACAACTTGTTGTTCATCACCGATTTAAGCGGGTTGTTACATTGCGTCGATGCACAAACGGGAAAGCCACATTGGACTCACGATTTGTATGCCCAGTCCTGGTGCGGTTCCCCGTTAATTGTCGACGGAAAGATTTACGTTTCCGATGACAACGGAGACATTGCAATCTTCAAACTTTCGGCCGACAAACACGTCATCGTCGACGAGCTCGAAATGGACCAATCGATATACTGCACCCCAATCGTTGCAAACAACGTGTTATTCATAGCCGAAAAACACAGACTATTTGCTATCTCAAAGAAACGACAATAACCAGCAACAGATGCCCCTCTACGAAAACGTAATCTTGAGCGAGTGGCTTGATTCAGCGGGTCCGCTTCCTAGCCGGGACGACTTTGACCCCGGCGAAGGTTGCCTTGACGCACTAACGGCGTGGCAGAATTTCGGGGGATTAATCAGAACTGAGGCATTCGACAAGTTTTGTTCTAGTCCCGCAGTTTATCAGGAAGATTTTATGTTTATGGGTACGGTGGCTTTTGCGTTCTACTTTCCAATAGTGGAGCGTTATGTTTTCCAAGCAAGCGCCGACGACGACGGTGAGGTCGAAGCGATTTGGATTCTGGCTCACTGCATCATACAACAATTGAGTTACCCTACGGATCACCACGTCCTCGATCTCCGGGCAAGAATTGTGATTTTGACTCAGCATGTCCGCGGCAATCTATCGAAGTTCTGTATAGGGCCGTCGGAGCAAACACGGCTTGACGAAGCTTGGCGTCAACTTGGTGAGCGGTTGGGAAGCTACGATCGGCGAGCGAATTAAGTCTTACACTGACGAACACTTGTCGTTCCGCATTTTTCGGAACGTGCGCATTCTTAGCGAAACAAAAAATGGCCACTCTCGAATTGACTGATTCAAAAACCGTGACCGTGACGATCGACGGGAATAACATCGCCGTTCCGGAAGGAACAACGATCTGGGAAGCGGCCAAGCAGATTGGGATCGAGATCCCCGTTTTGTGTCATTCCGAACGAATGGATCCCGTTGGCGTTTGCCGGATGTGTGTCGTGGACGTTGGCGAACGGGTACTTGCCGCATCGTGCGTGCGGGAATGCCAAGACGGAAAGAGCGTCGAGACATCATCCGAAAAGGTCGAGAAGCACCGGGCAATGCTGACTCGATTGTTGCTCAGCGATCATCCGACTCCGTGCGAGCGAGAACGCACGACAGCCGATTGCGAGTTGGAAGAACTCGGACGACGGTACGGGTTGATCAGCGGCAACGAGAACAGCGACGCGGTAAATATGTTGGGAGGGCGAGGCTCACGCCGAGCCGAAGCGCCGGTAACCGCCGGCTCAGCACCAGCTTCGCCGTCCCAAGACTTGTCGTCACCCGTGATCGCCGTCGATCATCAAGCTTGCATTTTGTGTGACCGTTGCATCCGCGCTTGCAACGACATTCAGTCGAACAACGTCATCGGACGGTCGGCGAAAGGTTATGCGGCACAGATTGCCTTTGATCTAAACAACCCGATGGGCGACAGCACGTGCGTTTCGTGTGGCGAATGTGTCACATCTTGCCCAACGGGAGCTTTGACTTCCAAACAGATCACGCTGCCCATTGTTCCCAAGGACGAACTGAACGCCATTGACAGCGTGTGCCCTTATTGCGGCGTCGGTTGTGCGATCACGTTTTTCGAGAAAGACAACAAGATCGTCTACGCCGAAGGCCGCGAAAGTCCTGTCAACCACGAGCGGCTGTGTGTGAAGGGACGATACGGTTGGGATTACGCGACGCACCCGCAGCGGCTGACAATACCATTGATCCGCAGAGACGAGGCTTATCCCAAAGGACCGCTGTCGTCGGAAGTGCGGAGTTCCATTGGCAAGAATCGCAAGCCGGGCGGAGTTGTCGATTACGCGGACGTCCTGCCAGCGTTCCGCGAAGCAACCTGGGACGAGGCACTCGATCTTATCGGCAACCGATTGAACGGCATCAAAAACGAATTCGGCGGCTCCGCACTCGCCGGATTCGGTTCGGCCAAATGTTCGAACGAGGAAGCCTATCTGTTCCAAAAACTGGTGCGGGCGGGATTCGGAACGAACAACGTCGACCACTGCACGCGGTTGTGCCACGCGTCTTCGGTTGCGGCGTTGATGGAAACGATTGGATCGGGAGCCGTGACCAACGTGTTCGCCGACGTGGCTCGCGCCGACGTGGCACTCGTCACGGGAACCAACACGACATCGAATCATCCCGTCGCGGCCACGTTCATGAAAGAGGCGGCTCGGCGCGGAACAAAACTGATCGTCGTCGATGTCCGCCGGCATCCGATGGCTGATTTCGCCACGCACTTCGCGCAAATCAAACCTGGCACTGACGTGGCATTTTACAACGGCGTAATGCATGTGTTGATCGCCGACGGTTTGATTGATGCGAACTACATCGACCGGCACACCGAAGACTTCGAACAACTGCGTGACTTGCTGCTAAACGAATATCCGCCGGAACGCGCCGCCGAAATCTGTGGAATTCCCTCGGAAAAAATCGAGGCGATTGCCCGCACGATTGGCGAGGCAACTCCGCCGGGCGGTGGTGGCAGCATGATTGTATTCTGGGGCATGGGTGTCTCACAGCACACGACCGGAACCGACAACGCACGATGCCTCATCTCGTTGTGTCTGATGACGGGCAGCGTCGGCCGTCCGGGAACCGGGCTGCATCCGTTACGCGGCCAGAACAACGTGCAAGGAGCCAGTGATGCCGGGCTGATTCCGATGGTGTTTCCCGACTATCAATCGGTCGCCGATCCGGCAACGCGGGCGAAGTTCGAAAAAGCGTGGGGAGTGTCGCTCGACCCGCAACCGGGACTGACGGTCGTCGAGATCATGAAAGGAGCACTCGACAAGACGATTCGCGGCATGTACATCATGGGCGAGAACCCATTCATCTCGGACCCAAACAGCAACAAGGTCCGCAAGGCGCTCGGCAATCTCGATTTTCTCGCCGTGCAGGATATCTTTCTGACGGAAACTGCCGAGTTCGCCGACGTGATCCTTCCGGCCAGCAGCTATTTCGAAAAGGCTGGGACTTACACCAACACCGACCGGCGGGTTCAGTTGGGCCACAAGGTGCTTGAACTTCCAGGCGACGCGCGCGAAGACTGGAAAACGATCTGCGAAATCGGTAACCGCGTCGGGCTGCCGATGCAATACGAATCGCCCAGCGAAGTCTTCGACGAGTTCACATCGCTGACGACAAACTACCAGGGCCTGACTCATCAGAACTTGGGCAGCACTGGAAAGTTGTGGCCGTGTCCCGATCCGGACCACGAAGACGGGATCCAAATTCTGTTCGGCGACGGTTTTCCAACAAAGTCTGGCCGAGGCCGCTTTGTTCCGTGTCTCTTTCAACCGGCCGATGAACTGCCCGACGACGAGTACCCATTCGTTCTCAATACCGGCCGCGTGCTCGAACATTGGCACACCGGCAGTATGACTCGCCGCAGTTACGCATTGAGTGCCATCGAGCCGGATGCGTTCACGGCCATGCATCCGGATGATCTGGACCGGTTAGAGATTGCCGACGACGAACGAGTCCGCGTATCGAGCCGCCGCGGCACGATCGAACTAAAAGTCCGCGCCGATCGTTCCATCGAACCCGGCTGCGTTTTCATTCCGTTCCACTTCCGCGAGGCGGCGGCCAATGTGCTGACAACCGATGCCCTGGACCCCTACGGCAAGATCCCTGAATTCAAATTCTGTGCGGTAAAGGTTGTTAGTGCCGCGAGTGGTTGAACGACGTATTCGACAAAACGCTAATCGCGTTTCTGTGAATCCGGCCGTTTGACGTCATCTTGTTCAGATTCGACATCAGACTTGTCGTTCTTGGGTGTCCCGGCAAGCATTTTCATCCGTGCGATCGCATCGGGCGGCAACGACAGAGGAGCAGGCATTTTATTCCTTTGAACATGAACACGAGAATTGACCGGCGAGTGACAGAACACACCGCAACTGCCGTTCCAATTCGCATGTTCCGATGAATTGGATTCGAATGCCGCTATTTTTTCGCGGACAAATTCAAGAGCCACCACGGTGGACCGTTGCGGATTGGCAGCATACCTTGCTTATCTCCGTGTCTTTGCTGCCCGGTTCGGGTGCACGTTCGCAGTCATCTTCTGATGCCCAGTGGGACTCGCGACGAGCTGGTGGCTACAATTCGCAGGTACGGTTGTAAGAATTGAATCAATTCGCCGTCTCGAAATCTGAACAACTTGTTAAATTGCCGAATCGCGAAAGAGACATCAAAATGGGAAATGACTGTTCGTCCGCGACTTTGAACGGCCTGCGTTGGGCTGTGGTCTCAACAACTTTATTGGCGCTCATCGTGTTTTCGCCGTGCCAATCGGCGAATGCGGCGACGTTGACTGACCTTACGGCCGAAAAACGAGCGGTCGCCGTCAATATCTTACGGGCCGGAATCCGGTCGAAGGAATTTTGGCCTTCGATTCACGCGGCGGAAGCTCTGACGCTGGCCGGACACGGTGACGAAGTCCGCAAGCTGCTGGAACTCAAGTTGAAGACCGAAACCGACGACCAACGCCGATACGGGTTGGCTCGCGAATTGGTCCGTGCGGGAGACCGGTCGAAAGTCGCCGTGATGCTCGACATTCTGTCAGGCGACGACGCTCACGGCCATGTGCATGCTGCCGAGAGTCTTTACAAAGTGTCGGGAATCGGCAATGGCAACGCACTGCGCCGCGCGATGTCGCAAGGCAAGGTCGCCACGCTGCGGCTGATGTCGGCCGGAGCGTTAGCCCGCTGTGGCAGTCCCGCCGCGCTGTCTCTGTTGCGAAAATCGATCCACGATGGCGATCCTGAAGTACGGCGTATCACCGCGTGGCTGTTAGCGCGGGTTGGAGACAAGTCGGACATCCCGGCGCTCCGCGTGGGCTTGAAGAAAGCCGACAGCGATTTCTCACGCGGCTATTTCGAACACGCGTTGGCGACGCTGGGTGACGCCGAGGGAATGAAAGCTCTGTCGCGCAATCTGTCACACAAAGATCCGACCGTGCGAGTGTACGCGGCAACGTTTGCCGGTGACGCGCGCGCGACATCTCTAGGAGACCGGTTACTCAATCTGCTCGACGATCCCGTGTTCGACGTGCGGATTCGCGCCGCGCAGTCGATACTTGTCTTATCGAAACCGCGGCCCGCCGATTCCAACGAAA
>CAUZVF010000228.1:0-7328 GCA_963582955.1 Planctomycetota bacterium | reverse complement strand
TGATGACGGCGCAAGGAATCAACTTTTGAGTTGTCATCGGTAGTCTTTGAATCGGCGCTCATGATTGTTTCAATCTGCCACAGTGGCAAACTGGTTGCAAGTAGCTCGAATCAAACGTGAGTGACAACTGAAACTCCCGGGTCACTTTCGATGGCCGGGAGGGTTACTTTTCTGTTGGCACTTCGTGTTTTCTTTGGGGCTGCTGGTCGGCCTACTTGTTCACTAAGAAATGATAGTTCAAAAACTTGGGTGTTCCTGGATGATTCTCGGTTGGATCATCCGTGCCATCGCCTGCACTGTGTTATTCGTCGTCGCTTGGTCTTGTTCCCGGAGTATCGTTTCGTAGCCATTCCGGGCATAATCGTCGTCAATGAAGACCGATTGGCTCCCCGTCGTGAAAGGCGATCAAATGAAGCTGGAGCGCCGACTATTACCGACACTTTTCATCACACTCCTCAGCGTTTGGCCGGCGGGAATGCAATCAGCCGAGCCACAACGATTCGACGTCGTTGTCTATGGCGGAACCTCGGCCGGAGTCGCGGCGGCCGTGCAGGTCGCTCGGATGAAAAAGACCGTCGTCTTGATCGAACCGGCTCAATATCTTGGTGGTCTGACAACGAGTGGGCTCGGTTGGACCGACTCGGGCAACAAGAAGGTCATCGGAGGGATCGCACGCGAATTCTACCAACGCGTGAAACGGCATTATGATGATCCGGAGTCTTGGATTTACGAAAAGTCCCAGCAATACGACCGTTATCGCCCCAAAGATGATGCCATGTGGACGTTCGAGCCTCATGTGGCTCAACGGATCATGAACGACTTCGTGAAGGAGGCGGGGTTCAAGGTTGTCCTCGGCAAACGTCTCGATCGCGGCCAAGGCGGAGTTCGCGTGGAAGACGGACGGATTGACTCGATTCGCATCGAGGGAGGCGCAACCTATCGCGGCAGGATGTTCATCGACGCAACGTATGAAGGCGATTTGATGGCAGCGGCCGGTGTTTCGTATGCCATCGGCCGTGAGAGCAACGACAAGTATGGCGAGATGTTGAATGGAGTCGCCAAAAAGGAAAACACGCATAGTCATCGTTTCCTCGTTGACGTCGATCCGTACGTTGTGCCGGGCGACCCGAAGAGCGGGCTGTTGCCGGGAGTTCAGTGTGAGCGGCCGGGCGCGGAAGGCGGCGGCGACCATCGCGTCCAGGCGTATTGTTTTCGCATGTGCATGTCGAACGTGCCCGAGAACCGCGTCCCGTTTCCCAAGCCAGAAAATTACGACGAGCGGCGGTACGAATTGTTGCTGAGGAACTTCGAAGCCGGCGATTTGCGAGTTCCGATGCATCCTGGAATGTTGCCCAACGGCAAGACTGACACGAACAACAACTGCGCGTTCTCAACCGACAACCTGGGGATGAACTACGACTATCCCGATGCCAGTTACGCTCGACGCGGCGAGATTCTTCGCGAACACGAAACCTACCAAAAAGGGCTGATGTGGACGCTCGCCAATCATCCGCGTGTGCCCGAATCGGTTCGCAAGCAAATGTCGGTGTGGGGATTGGCCAAGGACGAATTCACCGACAATGGCAATTGGCCCCATCAAATCTACGTCCGTGAAGCACGGCGGATGGTTGGCGATTTCGTCATGACCGAAGCCGATTGCCGCCGCACGCGAGTTGTCAAGGATTCCATCGGCATGGGGTCCTATAACATGGACTCACACAACACGCAGCGTTACGTGACGCGTGAAGGATTCGTGCAAAACGAGGGAGACGTTCAAGTCTCGCCGGGCGGGCCGTACATGATCAGCTATCGATCGATTGTGCCGCGCCGCAACGAGGCCAAGAATCTGCTGGTCCCCGTGTGCCTCTCGTCGTCGCACATCGCGTATGGTTCTATCCGCATGGAGCCCGTATTCATGATCCTGGGCCAATCCGCCGCGACCGCCGCTTGTCAGGCGATCGAAGCCAAGGCCGCTGTTCAAGACGTCAATTACAACAAGCTGCGTGAGCGGCTCGAAGCCGACAAACAGGTCCTGACCTTTTCCGGCCCGTATCCGCGCCGTATTCCGTATGTCGATCCTGCCAAAGTGCCGGGAATCGTGGTTGATAACACTCAGGCAAAACTGACGGGCCAATGGATGTCCAGCCGATCAACGCCGGGATTCGTCGGCCGCGATTACATTCACAACGGCAACAGTGCTCAGGGAACGGAAAGCAAGGCACGGGTCGAGTTCTTCCCCGATATTCCCAAAGCGGGCAAATACGAAGTGCGTATCTCGTGGGTGCCACACGCCAATCGCGCCACGAAGGTCACGATCGGCATCCACCATGCCAAGGGCCACGAACTCGCTGAGATTAACCAACGCAAGATCGCTGGGAAGGATGGCTTTCATTCGCTGGGAATTTGGGAGTTCGCCGCTGGTAAGAACGACAAGCAGTACGTCGTCATTCTCACGACTCGCACCACCGGTTACGTGATCGCCGACGCCGTACAATTCTTACCAGTGAAATAGCTTGAGCGTTTGGATCGCGCTGACCAAATCAGTCCAATCGAGTAACTGTGATCGGCCAACATTGGCGGGTTAGCACGGAAACAAGTCTGTTGTCTGCTCTACCCGCACTTTTTTTGCCGAAACTCGAATCAGATAGTCATTGGTTGTGGCCAGGAACCTCACGGTTCCCGGCAGCCAGAGCGATTGCGTTGAATACATCAGGCTAGCGGGAAGCGTGAGGTTCCTGGCCGTTACGGACCGCATCCAAATGTCGCTCTCAGGCGTCGTCGGGGGATCTTACCACACACCGTGACAACGTTCCGTCGAATACCCTCGACCGTTTTGACGGGAATCGCTAGGATTTCTTATCTTCGCGACTCGCACCGCGCTGCGATATTGGCAATTCAACCGTCCCCACGTAGTCTCGTCCGCGCCCATGGATGCACGTTTCATACGCAACTTCTCGATCGTTGCGCACATCGACCATGGGAAGAGCACTCTGGCCGACCAGCTGCTATTGAAGACGGGTACGATCACGCAACGTGATTTCAGGGAACAAATCCTTGATGACCTCGAAATCGAACGCGACCGCGGCATCACCGTCAAGGCGCGGACGGTTGCTATCCGGTACAGTTACGAGGGCCAAGAATACGAACTCAATCTGATTGATACTCCCGGTCACGTCGACTTTCATTATGAAGTGTCTCGCAGTCTGGCCGCTTGCGAAGGTGCCCTGTTGCTTGTTGACGCCTTTCAGGGAGTCCAAGCGCAATCCGTCGCCAACGCCTATGCCGCCATCGAAGCCGATCTGACGATTATCCCAATTGTCAACAAAATCGACCTGCCTGTGACTCGCATCGATGAAGTGCTGGAAGAAATCGAGACAATTCTGGGATTGGATTCGGAAGGCGCGTTGATGACCAGTGCCAAGCAAGGCATCGGAATTGATGAGGTCCTCAACGCCGTCATCGAACAGATACCAGCTCCGTCCGGCAAAACGGATGCTCCGCTACGGGCTCTTGTATTCGACAGCAAATTCGACGGCTATCGCGGAGTCGTCACCTATGTCCGTGTGATGGACGGGGCAATTCGCACGGGACAAAAAGTCCGTTTCATGAAGGGCGCAAGTTCTCATGACGTGATCGAATTAGGACAGTTCCGGCCCAACATGGAATCATGCGATTTGCTCGGTCCCGGGCAGGTTGGTTACCTGTTGACGGGAATCAAGAATCTCGGACAAGTCCATGTGGGCGACACAATCGCCGATGCGTCGAATCTTCCCGACAAGGCACTGCCCGGTTATCAAACTCCGCAACAGATGGTTTTCTGCGGGATGTATCCGATCGACTCGACTGACTTCGAGAAGCTGCGTGAAGAACTGCAAAAGATGAGTTTGAACGATGCCAGTTTCTCGTACATTCCGGAAACGAGCGATGCGCTGGGATTCGGGTTCCGTTGCGGGTTCCTCGGATTGCTGCACATGGAAATCATTCAGCAGCGTCTGGAACGTGAAGCCGGCATCGATTTAATTCAAACGGCGCCGAACGTGACTTACGAGATATTGCGGCATTCGGGTGAAACCGACGTGATTGACAACCCCCAAGAGGTGCCCGATGCCGGCCAAATCGATGAATTCCGCGAGCCCATTGCGCGGGTCAGCTTCATTCTGCCGGCGGAAAACATTGGCACGATCATGCAATTATGCGAAGACCGCCGCGGGACCTACGTCAGTACCGAATACCTGAGTCCCAAACGGGCACAGTTGGTTTACGAGTTGCCGCTGGCCGAGATCGTCTTCGACATGTACGACAAATTGAAGAGTGCCACGCGCGGTTACGGCACGATGGATTACGATATCATCGGTTATCAGGCAGCCGATCTCGTCAAGATGGACATCCTGGTCAAAGGCAATCGCGTCGACGCACTCTCAACAATCGTGCATCGATTGAACTCCGAACGTCGTGGGCGTGCCCTGGTGAAACGGCTGAAGAAAGAGATCTCGAAACATCAATTCGAAATCGCGTTGCAGGCCGCGATCGGGGCTCGCGTCATTGCCCGCGAGACAATCTCGGCCTTCCGCAAGAACGTCACCGCCAAATGTTACGGCGGCGACATCACCCGCAAACGCAAATTGTGGGCGAAGCAGCGTGAAGGCAAGAAGCGGATGAAACAATTCGGCGAAGTCGAGATTCCTCAAAAGGCATTTCTTTCAGTGCTGGAAGCGACCAAAGAAGAGTAATCCTGACTCGGTTTGCGTGCTCGCGGATTCATGCTGTCTTTCCGCCATACGACCGGTTGAACTAAACTAAAGATTAGCCGTGTGCTAATCGTGCGCACGCGGGGCGTGGTTGCTCGCAACGCTTGATCGGAGTTTCGGCGCCGAACGATAAGACAAACGTTCACAATAGATCAGCCATTGGTTGCGTATTCCGGCCCGATCATCTCACGGGCGTGCTTGGTTTCGAAAGAATGACAGATACAGCCGGATCCCAATCCGAATCGACTGCAGTTTCGCATGGCAATTCCAGCCTGCCGCGACAACTGACTGACGGTATCGCGTGTTTGGCTCTGGCGGTGATTCTGTTTCGCACGTTTGCTGTCGAAGGCTACATCATTTCCACCGGATCGATGGCGCCAAATCTGTTGGGATTTCACAAACGTGTTGTCTGTCCGGCATGCCATTTCCCGTTCTCCGTCGGCGTGCCCCACGACCGAATTGACGCTATTCAACAGCCGGCGGCCTGTCCCAATTGTGGACAGAAACGCATCAGGATTCGCAACATCCCAAGGAACGAAGGTGACCAATTGCTGGTCCACAAGCATGCGTTTTCATTTCGGCCGCCGCGGCGTTGGGAAACCGCCGTCTTTCAAAATCCGAATAAGCCCACCGAGATATTCGTCAAACGGATTGTCGGGCTTCCGGCAGAGCGGTTGCAGGTTGTTCATGGAGACATTTACGTTAACGAAAAGATCCAACGCAAGAATCTCGTTCAACAGCTTTCGATCCGTGTTCCCGTTTATGATTTTGATCACAAGCCCACGGATGATCCGCTTTGGCAGCCGCGTTGGGTCGCGGATTCCAGATGGAATCGTACAAGTCGCGGTTTTCAAATTGATTCAGCAACCAGCGATCAACCGCCCGCCCGTGAAATCAATTGGGTGCGATATCGGCATTGGATTCGTTCCGGCGGAGTCCACAAGAGTTCCGTCGAGATTGCAGGACAACCAATTTCCGAGGAGTTGAAAGAGAACTCCGTGACGCAGGTCCGTTTCGAGCCGACGACGAATGCGCTTACTTGTACAGGCGTGTTACGGGCTGACGTCCGAGATCAGTTGTTGGCGAACTTGTATGATCCACGGACGAAACAGGCCGTGAGGCAGCTTGAGTCGGCTTCTCATGTCGCTCCGATTCTCGATTCGTACGGATATAACCGCGAGGCGACAGGGCCTTCGCGAAATCGAGTCACCGACTTGATGCTGGCGCTACGTCTGTCGAACCTCAACGGCAACGGGCAACTCCTGATTCGCATGGCCTATCGGCAGTTGGGATTTGTTTGTGTTTTTGATTTTCCCGCCAAGGAAGTGCGAATTCACGCGAATAACAATCCCAAACCATTGCGTACGTTCCGGTTTGAGACCGGCGATTCGACGTCGCTTGAAATCGAGATGTCCGTGATGGACAGGCAAGTATTGGTTGCCGTCAACAACCGTCAAATCGGGACATTGCCGTTCGATCACAAACGCCCCGATAAATCAGATGCTGCCAACTCGACAAATCCTTGGCCGGTTCAGTTTGGTGTCTACGATCTCGGTGTCAGCGTCGATTCAATCAAGTTGTATCGTGATGTGTACTACACCGGCGGAATCGCACGGCATGGTATTGGTAAGCCGTTCCAACTTGGCGCCGACGAGTATTTTGTTTTGGGCGACAACAGTCCCGTTTCGCACGACAGCCGTGACTGGGAAACCGCAACCGTGAAAAAAGTCCAACTTGTCGGTAAACCGTTCCTCGTCCATCTTCCGTCACGCCCCGGACGCATAAAAATCGGCGAATATCAGAGCAACATACGGATTCCAGATATTTCCCGCATACGCTATATTCATTGATTACTTTCTCGAACGGATCGCAGGCAATTCGCTCGGCGAACTGACGAAGACTAATTCCTCCTTCCTGATTGATTCGCCACGCCAACGTATCTCCAAGAAATCTAGCCATTCACGGAATTCAGCGCAGAACGCGATTAACAACATGAGCAAATCCAAGAAAAAGCCCGCCGCACAAAAGTCTGATGTCAAAACCGACAAGACCGCCTCGAAGAACAGCCAGAGTGCGCCGGCAGAAGACGCTAGTGCGTCACAGCAACAGCGGCCAAAGGATGGCCTTCGCGAGACCGTCGAGTCGATCGTCGTCGCGTTCGTGCTGGCGTTTCTTTTCCGGGGCTTCGAGGCCGAAGCATTCGTGATCCCGACCGGATCGATGGCACCGACGCTTTTCGGACGGCACAAGGACTTGACGTGTGAGAAATGCAAATTCCATTTCACCGTCGGCGCCAGCGACGAAGTCGACAATGACGGCTATTTGGAACCTCATCTAAGATTACGAACAACAGTTTGTCCCAATTGCCGGTACGAGATGGACATTGAAGACTTGCCGGTTTTCAAGGGCGACCGCATTTTGGTCAACAAATTCTACTTTGAAGTCGTCGATCCAAATCGCTGGGATGTCACGGTGTTCAAATATCCCGAGGAGCCGCAAACGAATTACATCAAACGCTTGGTGGGGCTGCCGGGCGAGACGCTGATGATTAAACGCGGGGATCTCCATTCGAAGGATAAG
>CAUZVF010000227.1:0-7334 GCA_963582955.1 Planctomycetota bacterium | reverse complement strand
CGGTCGTTCACGCTTTGCTTGATTCATGATTTCTTCTGTTTTTACCTCCGCGAAATCGTGACTCGCGGTATTACAAGGGCTTTCATCGTGATTTGCATCCGTCGTTTTGCTCTTTTGGCGACATCCGTTTTCGCAATGATGCCTTCGGTGAGTCGTGCACAAGAATGGACGCGATTCCGCGGTCCAAATGGCTCGGGTATCAGTCACGCCAAATCGATTCCAACTCGCTGGACGGATATAGACATTAACTGGCAGGTGCAAGTCGCGGGCTCGGGATATTCGTCGCCGGTCGTTTGGGGCAACCGATTATTCCTGACGGCGGCTGACGACGACAGCGCGCGATCCTTGATCTGCATCGATACAAGAAACGGCAACACGATTTGGAGGCGTGAATTCGCGGATGCCAAGTATGTGATCCATCAACTGAATAGTCGGGCGTCCGCAACACCGGCTCTTGATGCGCAGCACGTCTATGTTCTGTGGGGGATGGATGATGAATTGATTGCTCAAGCCTTGACGCACGATGGCAATAAGGTTTGGACAGTGTCGCTCGGCCCGTACAAATCGCTCCACGGAATTGCCTCGTCACCGATCGTTCACGACGGACTGCTGTTTGTTGCAAACGACCAGGACAAAGCGAGCAGCGTAATGGCTTTGGAAACGGCGACGGGAAAGAAAAGATGGTCGCTGCCACGAAAAACAACAGCCAACTATTCGACTCCGTGCGTTTTCGATCACGGCAACCGTCCAGCCGATATTATCTTCTCGAGTCGTGACCAGGGGCTTACGGCTGTCAAAGCCGTGTCCGGGAAACGGTCCTGGGGGCTGCCGGTATTTCAATCCCATGTGTCAGTGGCATCGCCGATCGTTGCAGGTAACTTCATCGTCGGCGTTAGTGGTGGAGTCGGCGTACCGGAAGAGTTGGTGACGATCGCGTTCCATTCGGAAAAGAACCGAGCCGTGCCGGTAGAACTCTACCGTATCGAAAAGGCAACTCCATTTGTCCCGACGCCGCTTGCGTATCAAGACATGCTGTTCACCATCAGCGATAATGGCATCGCCAAGTGTGCTGATTTGAATTCTGGAAAGCTGCACTGGAAGAAGCGGCTTCAAAAGAAATTCTTTTCGTCGCCAATCTGCGTTGATGGCAAGATCTACGTTGCGGCAACGGATGGGGAAGTTGTTGTGTTGGCAGCATCGGACGAATTCCATTTGATTGCGCGGAACCACACGTCCAACGGAATTCACGCGACGCCAGCTGTTTCTGGCGGCATGATATTTTTTCGAACATTCACATCTCTGATTTGCATCGGTGGAAGTACGACTCCGTAGAGAATCGCTGAATTCCTCCGCGTATCGCATTTGAGAGCGCTTTGGAAGATTTTCGAGAGCGGATCCCAACGTTCAGAAACGTATGCGATCCACAATCTCGTTGAAGCCAGCACGTAAATCCATGGGCGGTATGGGGAAACTATTCACAGCCTGGTCTCGTGCGACGAAAAAGCTGGTGGTGAGATGTCGGTGGGCATCATCGAGGCTACTGAGCGCGATTGTCCCATCGACTTTGTGTAAAGGGGATTGCCAGAAGTTCACCAAACTCGACCGCGAAGCTGGAGTGCTCCCTGACGACTGGGAATATCGGTTGCCGACGGAAGCGGAATTGGAATACGCCTGCCGGGCGGGAGGCTCCGAGCCACGGCATGGTCAACCGCATGATGTTGCGTGACATCATGACAATGCGGACGAAAAACCGCACGCAGTTGGTCAGAAGACGCCAAACCCGTGGGGATTCCATGACATGCTCGGCAATGTCTGGGAATGGTGTCAGGACTGGTTCTACACGGCGAATCCCTGTCGGTCCGTTCGTGGGGGGAGCTACTTCAACAGTGCCCGCTTCTGCCGTTCCGCCCAGCGCTGGGGCTGGAATCCGAACAATCGCGGACGCTACTGCGGATTTCGATTGCTCGCTGCCGCGACGAGCTCGTTCGACCTGAGTCCGCCGATTGATGACTTTCCGGTGCAGGAACGACCGCCGTCCATCTACGATGCCATCGACGCGAACGACTTCGATTTGGCCCTGCGAGTCATCACTGCGGATCCCACAGCGATCGAGTCCGTGGATGGCATCCCGCCACCACTTCACAATTGCATCTACGTAGACAAGCCGGAAATGCTTGAGTGGCTTCTGGACCACGGAGCTGACATTGAACGCCGCGAACAGGACTACGGTTCGACACCGCTGAACACCGCGGTCGTGATGCGCCACAAGAGGATCATCCGGACTTTGGTTGAACGAGGCGCCGATACAACACACGCCATGGACCTTGCGCAGCGAGGATTGGCTGGTGACTTCGAACATGACCCTCGCCTTGATCGCGAGGGATATCGGGAAATCGTCGAGTTACTTCGAGAGCTTGGCATCGGTTCGCGTCAATAAACGACCCCGTTTTTGACACACCCAGAGCGTGCTATTAAACGTTCGTGCAGAGCAATCTGGCACACCTCTTCGTTAATGCCCCTCCGATGGCTGAATCGGCGAGCGATAAACCCAACCGTTCTTGAAACCGTTCAGATCGTGTCGCCCGACTTGACCCTGGTCATCATGAGTGCGAATTCGTACCGATAGGAGCAAATCGCCATACGAATGCTGTGCGGATGGAAGCGCCAGAACCTCGTTCGATGAAAGCAGGAGCGGAATCTGAACGCGTATGAGGATTGCGAGACTCGTTCGCGAAATCTAAAACTCTGGAGTTGCGCTTTGGGCCTTCTGGACATCCATGTTTCTAGAAAGGCGCACTGGTGGGCAAACAGGTTGATAAAGTCCTGGAGTTGCTTCGATCCGATGGGCGGCGCTTCCATGTGCTGCTCATACGGCTGACTCTGCGCGAAGACGTGGCGGAAGATCTGATGCAGGAATTGTTTCTCAGACTGAGAGACTCTGAAGGCTTCGATAACGCGCACGATTCAACCGCGTATGCCGTTCGAACCGCGACAAATCTGGCATTCGAGTGGCGCAGGAAGCAGAAGCGGCGAGAGACCCAGGCAATGGAAGTCGAGCCATGCTCAGCGATGCCCTCACCGCAGGCACTGCGTTTGGGTTCGATGAAGGGATTGACCTGGGCGTGCACTACATCATGGACGGCCACAACGCCAGGCTGACAGCCGCCTGGGAACAGAGGAATCTCGGTTCAGTCCTGGGGACCGACAATTTCGACGCATTTCGGTTTGGTGCGCAGGTGCAATTTTAGTCAAGGCTGAAGTGGATCGAACTGTGCCGTCGACCGCAAATCGACTCCGTGAATATTAATGAATCGATTTGGCTCCGCAGAGAAGCATGTAGGGTAACTGCGTGCCGCTCCGCGGAGTAATTGTGGACATCGCTCCAATCGATGAAATGTGGCCGTGCCGAAACGCTGAGCATCGCCGGGTTGCTAACGCAACTGCACAAGGTGCCGCCGGCCGATTTTCTGCCACTGGATGATGTGAAGCGGTGACGCTGGGCAGCAACTATTTCCCTTGCCGAGCGAGCCTTGCGAATGGGGAAGCTAGCCGCTCTGGTACTGAAAAGGCATGCAGCGACAACTCACCTTGGAACCGAAGAGTCCGAAGAACTCAACCGTTTTGTCGGACGTCCAGTAATACGACCCATTTTTGATTTTGACGTAGGCAGGATCATTGTCCCGGATCGCCATACGTTTTTAGGCACCGGTTGAGTGCGTCAGAAACTCATACCTTTTCTCGGAATCTGTCTGCCTCGACGTCCACGGCCAGAATTGCCTGTTGGCGCACGCACGGCGTGTTTGTTCTGAACGATTCGTCGTACTTTCGGCGCCGATCGGCAATCTCGGCGTTTAGAACAATCGACCATCGGTTGCGCGCCCGATCAATCGAACTATTTTCAAGATTCCAGTCGCTGGCAGTGCCTCCAAATCGCATTTGGGACCAGGGGCTCGTGGATGTCAATGTTGCTGTTGGTACACACAAGCAGTAGTCTAGAATTAGAAGGCACGGACTGTTCTATCCACGTCTCGCCTTCGTTTGCAACTTCTGAGAGCCAATCGGGATAGCATCGAAGAACTGTGATTTTTTCGCGGACTGAAGCACTGTGAGCAAAACCACATGCAAACATGACGTTACGGTCTGCCCTTTGTGCATTTGGCCTGGTTGTGGTGTTTCGCGAATGCCGTGGGAGACCGGCTGGCTCTGGTGGATGGCAATCGTCGTGCTCTCGGTCAGTTGCCCGAGTCCCGCAGTTTGCGATGACTGGCGACACGTGGACGAATTGAGGGCACTGGACCCGGTTGCACACGCGGCATTCGCGGTGGACTTAGAGAAACGAACCGGTCACGTGCTGCGTCGAGGCACGGAATTCATCGCCGCTTATCCCAACGAAGAGGGAGACATCGTCACGCGTCGGCGTCGAGCCGTTGGCGCGTGGTCCGATTCGGCAAACGTCACTGGGGCGGCACCACGCCGTGAAGGCGAAGTCTGGGACGCACCCCGCCTGGTGGCCGGGCCCGACGGGAACGCCTGGCTGGTCTACCGGAGCGAGGTCCGCCGGAGGCTGTTGCTTCACCGGTGGCTCGGCGGGCAGTGGGGGCCCCGTATTGACGGGCCGGCGATTCATCATGTTGATCCGCGGGTGACCGCGGAGTTCGAGGAAGAACTACGGCCGATCCGGGATTTCATCGTGGAAGGTTCGCACGTGCAGGATGCAATCCAGACCCGGTTGACCAGCAACGACGAGCCGCCGATTGAGCGCATTGTGTCGATTCCGATGATTCATCTTACGGCGGCACCGGGCGAGAGTGTGCTGTTCCTCGACGACCGGCACATTGCGTCTGTTGAGGGCGCTGCGTGGACTCCGCACGTCACGTGTCGCCATCCCGACAATCCTGTGCTCACTCCGAATCCCGATTCGGACGCGCCAGACACCGTCCGCATTTTCAATCGTGGCACCGTGCGGATCGAGAAGGGCAAGTTTCGCATGTGGTACACGGCGACCGAAACAGGGTTGCCCGGCGATCCGGGTCGGTCCGGACCCAACTGGCAGACGCTGATGCACGTCTGCTATGCCGAAAGCACCGACGGCATCCACTGGAAACGTCCCCAGCTCGGTCTGGTCGAGTTCCGCGATTCGAAACGCAACAACATTGTCCCGGAACTGCTCCGTATTCCGACGGTCTTCTATGACGATCGCGAAGCGGACCCGGACCGGCGATACAAGTCGTGGGAGATCGCGTCCGCCCCAAAATCATCTCAGCCTCAGTCGGGCGATCTGATGACGTCCGCCGACGGTCTTCGTTGGCGCAAATCGCCGGCGCCGAGAAGTTATCCCGGCGTGCGTCCGTATTTCGTTGAGTATCACAGCGTGTTTCGCGACGATCGCGAACCAGACCCGCAGCGGCGATGGAAAGCCTACGGATCGTTCGGAACCGGACCCCGGCGCCGAACGTGTCATCTTTCCACTAGTCCCGATGGAGTCCACTGGACCGGCTACCCGCAAAACCCGGTCATCGATCCGGCGATGGGCGTCGGCCACTGCATTCACGACTTCATCGTCTGGCAGGAAGCCGACAGTTACGTTGGTCTGGTTCAGGTCGGCGACGAACACCACAACTATGAATGGGAACTCGTCGTCAGCCACGATGGAGTGAGCTTTTCGCGCGTGTCGGACGGCCTGAAGTTCATTCCTCGTGCACCGAAAGGAAGCTGGGACTACGGTGGCGTACAGGCGTCCCGTCCAGTCCGCGTTGGTGATGAGTGGTGGTTCTACTATGGAGCCTACGAAGCACCATGGACAACCTACCCGCAAGACTTAGATACGATTTTCAAGACTCGCATGAGCTGCGGAATTGCCCGCATCGGAATTGGCCGCTACGCCGGATTTCGGACGCGCGGCGGCTCGAAGCCTGGGACTCTCATTACGCGCCACATCTCCGCGAAATTTGATCGAAGGCTTGCTTTGACAATCAACGCATCCGTCCCGGAAGGATGTCGTGTGCGAGCCGCAGTTCTTGACGCCGACAGTCGAGATCCGCTTCCAGGCTTTGCACTTGACGATTGTATGCCGATCACCCGCGACGGAGTTTCAACACTCATTCGCTGGAAGGGCAGTGAGTCACTTCCATTTGAAAAATCGCGGGCCGTGCGGCTGAAGTTCGAGCTGT
Source organism: Planctomycetota bacterium (assembly GCA_963582955.1). Lineage (GTDB taxonomy): Bacteria > Planctomycetota > Planctomycetia > Planctomycetales > Planctomycetaceae > CAUZVF01. The sequence goes on along the minus strand of CAUZVF010000227.1, from coordinate 1,164 downwards.
CAGGAACAGGCTGTGAACTGTTTGGTTTCGCGTGGGAAGCAACACGACCAAGAGACACACCATGAATTGTCCATCGCCACATGACACCTCTTTAAAGAACAAATGGAGTAGGCCGGATCAAGCGAAGCGCAGCTCCGGCAACGGAGAATCTCTCTTGAAACAGCGACAGCCGGAACTTCGTCGCTACGCTCCTCGGTCCGGCCTACTTGTACTTCCTGCACTCGTCCTCATGTTGATCGCGCACGACGCGATGGCGGACGACTGGTTCGACACATTCTACCAGTATCGAATCCCACTTGAGATCCGATCGCAGCAGGCGGGGTGGCTGGAGATCCCGATTTCTGAATCGCAAATTGTCGAGGCAATCAACCGCGTCGACCGGTTTCAGTTCGACCCGAATTTCTTTGCCTGGAATGCCGCTCGACTGGTCGAAGTCGACGAGGAAGGAGACGTGGTTGATCCACACACCGAAGCCGGTTTCTATCTCATGCAACCTGGTGACGAGTTGGCGGGCGGTGTGTTAGCTTCTGGCACGGAAAAGCCCGTGATCAGTGTTTCCAGGAACAAGCCACATCTACTCACCTACACGTCGTCCGGTGTGGGAAAGTGCCCGGCGCTTGAGTACGAGACGATCTTTCCGCCGGGCAGTCGGTTGCGGCGCAATGACTATCGCATCTCCTACTTTCCGCCGCTTCTTCCATTGGGAAAAACCACGCACGAAGCCTTCTTCGTACCGGATCGCGACGAGATGCAATTGTCTGTCGGGGGACGGTGGATCGGCAAATTGCACGACTTGTCGGTACGTCAGGTCAAAGTCGCCTTGTTGGCGAAAGTCAACACGCCGGGCAGAAAACGGTGGATGCTGTATTACCAGCCAATGTGCAGCCACCATTTGCAGATCCCCAAACGTCGACGAGACGAGGCACCCGACGCCGTTGCGACAATTGAGCAGATTGGAACTGCGGAGAAACACTTCGGTGACACAATGTATCGGCTCTCCGAGTCGGACTCGCTGATCGTTTCATTCGCGGAGTCGACGGTCAAAGTCACGCGCCAAATGAAGCCGCCGACCGAGCGCCGCGAACAGGTGATCGTTCGCGCAGCAGCGAACGAACGCCAGTCGTTCCAATTGTTGCTGACTCCGCGAGACAACGTCACGACGCT